>NZ_SJOS01000008.1:0-66273 GCF_012027765.1 Pseudoflavonifractor sp. SW1122
AGAAGGAGGAAGCCGGGGGCTTCCTCCTTTTTTATGAGTTTGACCGTCTAACCGCCCATGGTTCCGGCTTGCCAGCCTGGTGGGGACGCTCCCCGCTGGGGGTTCCTTTTGCTCGGTCAAAAGGAACCAAAACCCGCTTAGGGCGTTCCCCCCTAAGAACCTCCCTGGGGTACGAGGCTGGACCTGCGTCAAGTCTAAATTCGGCCCGTCACCTTTGCTGTGGCGCCTAGTTCTGCCACCACACCAGGCTATCTTGGCAGCTGGCCCTATAACCGGGCGGTTTCCACGTCCGGGCCTACCTTGGAGAAGCGGCGTTCCCGCCGCCGGGAGCCAGGCTCCCAATCGCTGGGAACAGCGGTTCCCCAGGATAAGGCCCTGGCGGTAGAAAGACAGCCTCACAGAGAAGCAGATATTTTAGGTAGAATTTCCATGCCATCTATGTGACCCCACCGGGCCAAGGGCCGAAACAAGGAGGACGCAGGGACACCCAGCACCGCGGGGTGGATTCCACAAGGCGGGGGAAGGCCCCGCCTTTGGCGATTCTTTCCCCGATTTCTCATCGCTGAGAAATCGGGCCCAGCGGAGCGTCCCCGCCTGGCTGGCAAGCCTGTGCCAAGGAGAAAAAGAAGGGCAATCTCCCGCGAAAGGGAGAGGGGGCGGGGAAGTTCGCAACCAGCAACTTCCCCACCTGGGAATTTTTGTTGTGCACCTCCACTATGATAAAACGTCGAACTTTATGGAACCTGCATGAATCTGTAAAACTTAAAATCACCCCTTGACTTTGAGGGCGATGGTGCTACAATGTACTTAAATTATTTTACTTAAATAATTTTAACTAAATTCAAAAAACACAAATTTAAAGGAGCTGTCAATATGGATTTCGAGCAGATTCGCGACATCATTGTGGAGACTCTCAACTGTGACGCCGACAAGGTGACCATGGACGCCCGTCTGGCTGAGGACCTGGACGCCGATTCCCTGGCTGCTGTGGAGCTGTCCATGGCTCTGGAGGAGGCCTTCGGTGTGACCATCGAGGACGAGGCTCTGCCCCAGATGAAGACCGTGGGCGACCTGGTGAACTATCTGGAGAGCCACCAGGGCTAATCGAAAGAGGAAAAGCAATGGCACCGGGGACCCCGGTGCCTTTTTTCCAAAAGGAGGAGCTATGACCAATCAAGAAATTTACGAGCTGATGGCTCGTTTTGACCAGAGTGGGCTGACCACTCTCAAGGTGACCCGCAAGGACTTTTCCCTGGAGCTGGGCAAGAACGTGACGGTGGCCGCCGCCCCGATGGCTTCTGTGGTGGGTGTTTCCACCATTCCCACACCTGAGGCTATGGCAGACCTTGTGGAAGAGGGCACCTTTGTCACCGCCCCCCTGGTGGGCACCTTCTATGCCGCCTCCGCCCCCGGGGAAGAGCCCTACGTCAAGCCGGGGCAGAAGGTGCAAAAGGGCGATGTGCTGTGCCTGGTGGAGGCCATGAAGACCATGAACGAGATCAAGGCCCCCTGTGACTGCGTGGTGGAGGAGGTACTGGCCCAGGATGGCGACCTGGTGTCCTATGGCCAGAACCTGATTCGCTACCGGGAAGGGTGAGCGGCATGTTTCGACGCATTCTCATTGCCAACCGGGGCGAGATCGCCGTGCGCATCTTCCGGGCCTGCCGGGAGATGAACATCCAGCCCGTGGTGGTGTACTCCCAGGGGGACGCCGACGCCCTCCACGTGCAGCTGGCGGAGGAGGCCTACTGCATCGGCCCCGCCCGCTCGGCCGACAGCTACTTAAATATGAACGCCATTCTCACCGTGGCCAAGCAGACGGGCTGTGACGCCCTCCACCCCGGGTATGGCTTTTTGTCGGAGAACGCCGACTTTGCCGACGCCTGTGCCCAGGCGGGCATCACCTTCATCGGCCCCTCCGGGGACGTCATCCGCAACATGGGCAACAAGGCCGCCGCCCGTAAGCTGATGCAGCAGGCCGGGGTGCCTGTGGTGCCCGGCTCCGACGGAGCGGTGGACACCCCCGAGCAGGCCAAGGCCCTGGCCGACGCCATGGGCTACCCCGTGCTCATCAAGGCCGCCGCCGGCGGCGGCGGACGGGGCATGCGCCGGGTCTACGAGCCCGACCAGCTCATCCCCCTGTTCCAGGAGGCACGCAGCGAGTCCATCGCCTGCTTTGGCAGCGATGAGATGTACCTGGAAAAGCTCATCGTCAACCCCCGCCACATCGAGTTCCAGATCATGGCCGATGGGCAGGGCAATGTCATCCAGCTGGGGGAGCGGGACTGCTCCATCCAGCGGCGCAACCAGAAGATGTTGGAGGAATCCCCCTCCAAGGCCCTCACCCCCGAGCTGCGGGAGAAGATGGGGGCGGCGGCGGTGGCGGCGGCCAAGGCGGCCGGATACGTCAACGCCGGTACGGTAGAATTTGTCCTCTCTCCGGAAGGAGAGTTTTACTTCATAGAGATGAACACCCGTATCCAGGTGGAGCACCCGGTCACCGAGATGGTCACCGGGCTGGACCTGGTGCGGGAGCAGATTCGGGTGGCCTCCGGGCTGCCCCTGTCGGTGACTCAGGACCAGGTACAGCTCCATGGCCACGCCATTGAGTGCCGCATCAACGCCGAGGACCCCACCCACGACTTCCGGCCCACCCCCGGCCACGTGGACTTTCTCCACATGCCCGGCGGCTGCGGGGTGCGGGTGGACAGCGGCCTGTACGGCGGCTACGACCTGCCCCCCTACTACGACTCCATGATGGCCAAGATTATCGTCCACGCCCCCACCCGGCTGGACGCCATCCGGCGCATGCGCCGGGCCCTGGAGGAGCTGGTCATTGAGGGCACCACCAACAACATTGATCTGCTCCACCAGATCTTGTATCACCCCGACTTTGTCCGGGGCAGCTATCACACCGGGTTCATGGATGCCAATCTGGACACCCTGCTGGCCTGGAGCAATCCTGCTGAGGAGGAGAAGAAGGCATGAGTTCTGTGTTTCAACGGCGCAGACAGAAGCTGCTGGCCCTGAAGGCCATGCACAGCGTGTCCGCCTCGGTACACCCCCACAGCAGTGAGGTGTGCAAAAATTGCGGCGGCGAGGTGCCCCACCGGGACCTGGTGGCGGCGGGGTACGTGTGCCCCCTGTGCGGCTACCACCACCCCATTGGCGCCTACTATCGCCTGAGCCAGATTTTGGACCGGGGCAGCTTCCGGGAGCTGGACGAGGAGCTGGCCTCCGCCGACCCCCTGGACTTTCCCGGCTATCGCCAGAAGCTGACCAAGGCCCAGGCCAAGACGGGCATGAACGAGGGCGTGGTCACCGCTCTGGGCCGCATTGGCGGCACGAAAGTGGCGGTGGGCGTGCTGGACAGCCGCTTCTTTATGGGCAGCATGAGCGCCGCCCTGGGTGAAAAGGTCACCCGGCTGGTGGAGCAGGCCGCCAAGTCCCGGCTGCCCCTCATCCTCTTCGCCGCCAGCGGCGGAGCCCGGATGCAGGAGGGCATTTTGTCCCTGATGCAGATGGCCAAGACCTCGGCGGCCCTGGAGCGGTTCTCCCGCCGGGGCGGCCTGTACATCTCGGTGCTCACCCACCCCACCACCGGCGGCGTCACCGCCTCCTTTGCCAGCCTGGGCGACATCATGCTGGCCGAGCCGGGGGCTCTCATCGGCTTTGCCGGGCCCCGGGTCATTGAGCAGACCATCGGCCAGGAGCTGCCCGAGGGCTTCCAGAGCGCAGAATATTTGTTGGAGCACGGCTTTTTGGACGCTGTGGTTCCCCGCAGTCAGATGCGGGAGACCCTCATCCGGCTGCTGAAGCTCCATGGAAAGGCAGGTGCAAACCGGGATGGCTGAGTATACCGCTGCTGAGCGCGTGGCGCTGGCCCGCAACACCGCCCGTCCCGGGGTGGTGGACTATGTCCAGGGCCTGTTTACCGACTTTTTTGAGCAGAAAGGGGACCGCCTGTGCGGGGAGGACCCCAGTATTTTCGGCGGCATCGGCCTGTTCCACGGCCGTCCCGTCACCGTCATTGGCCACCGCAAGGGCAAGGACCTGGCCGAGCGCATGGCCTGCCGCTTCGGCATGCCCAACCCCGAGGGATACCGCAAGGCCGGACGGCTCATGGACCAGGCGGAGAAGTTTGGCCGCCCGGTGATCACCTTCATCGACACCCCCGGCGCCTACCCCGGCCTGGAGGCGGAGGCCAGAGGCCAGGGCGAGGCCATCGCCCGGATGCTGGCCAAGATGTCCGCCCTCACCGTGCCCACCATCGCCATTGTCACCGGAGAGGGTGGCAGCGGCGGCGCCCTGGCTCTGGGCGTGGGTAACCGGGTGCTGATGCTGGAAAACGCCGTGTATTCCGTCCTCTCTCCCGAGGGCTTTGCGGCCATCTTGTGGAAGGACGCCTCGAGGAGCGATGAGGCCTGCGAGGTGATGAAGCTCACCGCCGCCGACCTCTTGGAGCTGGGGGTCATCGACCGGGTGATCCCTGAGCCCGCTGGCGGAGCCCACACCGATGTGGCCGCTATGGTACACACCTTGGACCGGGTGCTCCAGGAGGAGTTGGCGGGCCTGAGCCGCATGAGCGGCCACGCCCTGTTCACCGGTCGATATGAAAAATTTAGAGCCATGGGCGCAAAGGCCCTGAGAAAGGAGCGCACATGAGTGGCATCAAATTGCTGGCCACGGGCAGTGCCCTGCCCCAGCATGTCATAACCAACCAGGATTTTGAGAAAATCGTGGACACCAGCGACGAGTGGATTCGGACCCGCACCGGCATCGGTGCCCGCCACCACTGTCGGGGGGAGGAGTGCCACACCAGCCTGTGTCTGGACGCCGCCCGCAAGGCCCTGGAGCGGGGGGGCATTGACCCCCAGCAGATCGGGGTGTGCCTGGTGGCCACCCTCACCCAGGATCACCTGACCCCCGCCACCGCCTGCGTGCTGCAAAAGGAGCTGGGGTTCCAGGAGGACACCATTTGCTTTGACTTGAATGCCGCCTGTTCCGGCTTTGTCTACGCCCTGCACACGGCCGAGTGCCTGCTGGCTGCCGCAAAGCGCAAGTACGCCCTGGTGCTGGGGGCTGAGGTGCTCAGCCGGGTCATGGACCTGACGGACCGCAGCACCTGCGTGCTCTTCGGAGACGGCGCTGGCGCTGCCCTGGTTCAGTGGCGGGAGGACTACCCCTCCATCCACGCCGTGCTGGGCTGCCGGGGCAACGACCGGGTGCTCACCATCCCCGGGGTCAACAAGGGTGAGCCCTCTGTGATTCACATGGAGGGACAGGATGTGTTCCGCTTCGCCGTGGAGGCCCTGCCCCGGTGCGCCCGGGAAGTGGCGGAGAAGGCGGGCATCACCCTGGACCAGGTGGACCGCTTTGTGCTCCACCAGGCCAACCAGAGAATCATCAATTTTGCCGTGAAGAAGCTGGGGGTAGACCCGGCCAAGTGCACCGGCAATATCGAACATACCGCCAACACCTCGGCGGCCAGCGTACCCATTTTGCTGGACGAGCTGGTGCAAAACGGAGACGTGAAGCCCGGAGATAAGGTCCTGTGCGTGGGCTTCGGCGGCGGACTGACCTGGGCGGGCGCTCTGCTGGAAGTGGCCCAGGGCTGAGAATGGAGGATTGAACAGATATGAAGTTAAATGAACTGCTGGGAATTGAGTTTCCTTTGATTCAGGGCGGCATGGCCAACATCGCCACCGGCGCCTTCGCCGCCGCTGTGTCCAACGCCGGCGCTCTGGGTCTGGTGGGCTCCGGCGGCTGGGACGCTGAGACCCTGCGGAAGGAAATTCGCATCGCCAAGGAGCACACCGACAAGCCCTTCGGCGTCAACCTCATGCTCATGAACCCCCACATCGACGACCTGGCCAAGGTCGTGGTGGAGGAGGGGGTGGCCGTGGTCACCACCGGCGCCGGAAACCCCGGCAAGTACGTCCCCGCCTGGAAAGAGGCGGGCATCCGGGTCTTCCCCGTGGTGGCGGCTCCCATCCTGGCCAAGCGCCTGGAGCGTCTGGGTGTGGACGGCTTCATCGCCGAGGGCACCGAGAGCGGCGGACATGTGGGTGAGATGACCACCATGGCCCTGGTGCCCCAGGTGGTGGACACCGTGTCCGTCCCCGTCATCGCCGCCGGCGGCATTGCCGACGGCCGTCAGCTGGCCGCCGCCTTTGCCCTGGGCGCCTGCGGCGCTCAGATCGGCACTTGCCTGCTGGCCAGCGAGGAGTGCCCCATCCATGAAAACTACAAGAAGGCGGTCATCAAGGCCAGCGCCACCGACACCATTGTCACCGGCCGCACCACTGGCGCTCCCGTGCGGGTGCTGAAGAACAAGATGGCCCGGGAGTATGTGCGCATGGAGAAGGATCACCTGCCCCTGGAGGAGCTGGAGAAGCTGACTCTGGGCTCTCTGCGCCGGGCTGTGTTTGACGGCGACGTGGACACCGGCAGCTTCATGGCCGGTCAGGTGGCCGGTATGGTCCATGAGGTGCGCCCCCTGCGCCAGATTTTTGAGGATCTGATGGCAGGCTATGACAAGACCGTAAAGGAGATGCAGGGATGAGCATTGCGTTTTTGTATGCCGGACAGGGCAGCCAGCACCCGGGCATGGGTGCCGACCTGTACGAGACCTACCCCCAGTTCCGGGCCGTGCTGGACGGGGCGGACCTGGACTTTGATGTCAAAGAGGTCAGCTTCCAGGACAGCCAGGGGGTTTTGAATGAGACCCGGTACACCCAGCCCTGCATGGTGGCCTTCGCCGTAGGCGTCACCCAGATTCTCAACCATGAGGGCATCCGCCCCGACTACGTGGCAGGCCTGAGCCTGGGCGAGTACTCCGCCCTCCAGGCTGCCGGGGTGTTCAACCCTCAGCAGGCCATCTCCCTGGTGGCCTTCCGGGGCAAGGTGATGGCCGAGGCCGCCAAGGGCGTGCCCTGCGGCATGACCGCCGTGCTGGGCCTGGACCGGGAGAAGCTGGAGCAGGCCTGTGAGCAGGCCAGCGCTCTGGGTGTGGTGTGCATCGCCAACTACAACTGCCCCGGTCAGCTGGTCATCGGCGGCCACCAGGAGGCGGTGGACGAGGCCGCCCGCCTGGCCAAGGAGATGGGCGCGCGCCGCTGCATGCCCCTGAAGGTCAGCGGACCCTTCCACACCCCTCTGTTGAAGCCCGCCGGGGACGCTCTGGCGGAGAAGTTCAAAGGGGAGACCTTTGGCGAGATGCAGGTGCCCGTGCTCTTCAACTGTCTGGGCCGTGAGAAGGGCCCCGACGACACCATTCCCGCCCTGCTGGAGCGCCAGGTTCAGTCCTCCGTGTACATGGAGGACACCATCCGCCGTCTGGCTGAGTTGGGTGTGGATACCATCGTAGAAATCGGACCGGGGAAGGTGCTCAGCGGCTTTGTGCGCAAGACCACCCCCGAGATCAAGACTTATGCCGTGGAGACCGTGGCCGACGTTCAGGCCCTGGTCCAGGCACTGAAATGAGGGATTCGACCATGTCATTGAAGGGAAAAGTGGCCATCGTCACCGGCGGCAGCCGGGGCATTGGCCGAGCCATCTGCCTGGAACTGGCCGCCCAGGGGGCCAATGTGGTGTTCTCCTACGCCGGCAACGACGCCGCTGCTCAGGAGACCCTGGCTGCCCTCACCCAGCTGGGTGTGGAGGCACGCAGCTTCAAGGGTGACGTCACCGACGCCGAGGCCGTGAAGAACCTGGTGGACACCGCCGTCAAAGAGCTGGGCGGGGTGCACATCCTGGTCAACAACGCCGGAATCACCCGGGACGGCCTGGCCATGACCATGAAGGAAGAGGACTTTGACGCCGTGGTGAGCACCAACCTGAAAGGCACCTTTTTGTGCATGAAGGCGGTGACCCGGCCCATGATGAAGGCCAAGTATGGCCGCATCGTCAACCTCAGCTCCGTGGTGGCCCTGCGGGGCAACCCCGGCCAGGTCAACTACTGCGCCAGCAAGGCTGGCGTCATCGGTATGACCAAGTCCCTGGCCAAGGAGCTGGCCGGACGGGGCATCACTGTCAACGCTGTGGCCCCCGGCTACATCGCCACCGATATGACCGCCGCCCTGCCCGAACAGGCCCGGGAGGCCATGCTCACCACCATCCCCGCCCGCCGGGCAGGCACCCCCGAAGATGTGGCCAAGGCCGTGGCCTTCCTGGCCAGCGACGGGGCCGGATACATCACCGGCCAGGTGCTCAGCGTGGACGGCGGCATGGGCATGTGACCAGACAAGGAGGAAATTATGGGAAACAAACGCAGAGTTGTCATCACTGGCATGGGCACTGTCAACCCCCTGGGCCACAACGTGGCGGAGAGCTGGCAGGCAGTGCAGGAGGGCGTGTGCGGCATCGACACCATTACCCTCTATGACCCCACCGACCGCAAGGTGAAGCTGGCCGCCGAGGTGAAGAACTGGGACCCCACCACCGTGCTGGATAAGCGGGAGGTCAAGCACATGGCCCGCTATGCCCAGTTTGCCATGGTGGCCGCCCGGGAGGCCTTTGCCGACAGCGGCCTGGAGAAGGAGAAGCTGGACCTGACCCAGTGCGGTGTCATCGTCTCCAGCGGCGTGGGCGGCATCGGCACCACCGAGGCCGAGCAGACCCGTGGCTTGGAGAAGGGCTTCGACCGGGTCAACCCCTACTACATCCCCGAGGCCATTGCCAACATGGGTGCCGGCCTCATTGCCATCGACCTGGGCTTCCGGGGTATGTGCACTTGCCCCGTCACCGCCTGCGCCGGCGGCTCCAACGCCGTGGGCGATGCCTTCCGCCACATCCGGGACGGCTACGCCACTGTGATGGTGTGCGGCGGTGCCGAGGCCGCCGTGACCCCGCTGTCCATCGGCGGCTTTACCACCATGCGGGCTCTCCACACCGGAGAGGATAAGAACGCCGCCTCCGTGCCCTTTGACGCCCGCCGCAGCGGCTTTGTCATGGGCGAGGGCGCTGGTATCCTGGTGCTGGAGGAGCTGGAGCACGCTCTGGCCCGTGGCGCCAAGATCTACGCCGAGATGGTGGGCTACGGCGTCACCTGTGACGCCTACCACATGACCGCACCCGCCCCCAACGGCGAGGGCGGCGCCCGTGCCATGGCTCAGGCCCTGGCCGACGGCGACATGAAGCCGGAGGACGTGGACTACATCAACGCCCACGGCACCTCCACCCCCCTCAACGACTCCGGCGAGACCGCCGCCATCAAGACCGTGTTCGGCGACCACGCCTACAAGCTGGCCGTGAGCTCCACCAAGTCCATGACCGGCCACATGCTGGGCGCTGCCGGCGGCGTGGAGGCCATCTTCACCGCTCTGGCCGTGAAGGAGGACTACATCCCCGCCACCATCAACTACCAAGAGCCCGACCCCGCCTGTGACCTGGACATCGTGCCCAACCAGGGCCGCCACGCTACCGTGCGCTGCGCTCTGTCCAACTCCCTGGGCTTCGGCGGCCACAACGCCTGCGTGCTCATGAAGAAGTGGGAGGGCTAAAGGCTATGCAGTACAATTCCAATGAGATCGCCCAGATCATGCCCCACCGCTATCCCTTCGCCCTGGTGGACAAGATCGTGGACGGAGAAGAGGGCAAGTGGGCCAAGGGAATCAAGTGCGTCACCGTCAACGAGCCCTTCTTCCAGGGCCACTTCCCCCAGTACCACGTGATGCCCGGTGTGCTCATTCTGGAGGCCCTGGCCCAGGTGGCCGGCATCACCGTGCTGTCCATGGAGGAAAACCGGGGCAAGCTGGGCTTCTTCGGCGGCATCAAGAACGCCCGCTTCCGCCGCCAGGTGGTGCCCGGCGACGTGCTGGAGCTGGAGTGCACCATCATCAAACAGAAAGGCCCCGTGGCCGTGGCGGAAGCCAAGGCTGTGGTGGACGGTCAGGTGGCCGTCACCGCCGAGCTCACCCTGGCGCTGGGCAAGTAAATTACCGGGCTTTTGTGTGAAATCTGGAACTATGTACCATAAAACAGACGGACACGGAGGCAACGGAATGTTGGAGGAGCGATTCGGAGCGGTGTATACCAAGTTTAAGCTCCATTTTTACCAGGAGATTTTCGCCCATTTTCAGAATCGGGAGGCCAGCCTGACCACGGTGGAGACCTTCGCCATGGAGACCATCCAGGCCCTGGGCACCCCCACCGTCAACGAGTTTGCCACCTTTATGCGCATCTCACCCCCCAATGCGGCCTATAAGATCAACAGTCTGGTGCGCAAGGGGTACCTGACCAAGGTGCAGTCGGAGCAGGACAAGCGGGAATACCACCTGCAAGTGACCCAGAAATACCGGGATTACTACAATGTCAGCACCGACTACATTCGAAAGGTCATGGAGCGCATCAAAGAGCGCTTTAGCCCCGAGGAGTGCGACAAGCTGGAGGAGATGCTGGCCATCGTCAGCCAGGAGCTGATGCCGGAGGTCAACCTCCCCGGCGAGACGGGCTGAGCCCCTCACTGACAAGCAAATGCTGGAAAAAAGACCCGCCGATGGCGGGTCTTTTTTTGCCCTTTTTTCCGGGACAGAGGACAAAACCCAATAAAAGCTGACATTTTGTGGGGAAATGTTGACAACCTGGTGATGTCGTGGTAAACTATACCAGAATTACCATGGAGATTTATGCGTTTCCACTAGTTTTATATGGGGGAAGGCAGCTGCAACTTCCAGGTAAGGCAGGTGAAGGATGGAGAATGGAAGGGGGAGCGCGGACCGGCGTTCCCGATGATGTGCACGGCTTTGCCCCAGGCCATAGAGCAGCCATAGAGCGACGGCTCGGGCTGTGATGATTGATAAAACGTGCGTAGGTAAAGGAAGTTTATGTACCACAAGGAGGTAAGAGTAGTGAAACTATTCAAACGGGCTATGCCCATCCTGCTGTCTGCTGCAATGGCTGCCAGCATGCTGCTCCCCGCCGCTGCCGCCAATCAGGGCAGTGGGGAGACCACCACAACTGCCACTGAGGGCTCTTACGACAAGTCCATCGTCATGGTGGACGCTGGCCGTAAGTATTTCTCCGTGGACAGCCTGAAGTCCATCATCGACAGCGCTTCTTCCGCTGGCATGCACTATGTGATGCTGGGTCTGGGCAACGATGGTATGCGTTTCCTGCTGGACGACATGTCCCTGACTGTGGGTGACACCACCTACACCAGCGAAGAGGTGTCCACCGCCATCCACGCTGGCAACGAGGCTTACAGCGACTTTGAGGTGGACGAGCTCACCGAGGACGACATGGACGCCATCATGTCCCATGCCGATTCCAAGGGCGTGGAGATCATCCCCCTGATCAACACCCCCGGCCACATGGACGCCATCCTGGACACCGCTGAGGCCCTCACCGGTGTGGACTGCGCCTATGGCACCTCTCAGCGCACCATTGACATCACCAACGAGACCGCCACCAGCTTTACCAAGGCGTTCCTCCAGAAGTACATCACCTACTTCGCCAGCAAGGGCTGCACCCTGTTCAACATGGGTGTGGACGAGTACGCCAACGATGCCGGCGGCATGGGCTTCCCCAAGCTGGTAGCCAATGGCCAGTACGACGACTTTATCAAGTACGTCAATGAGGTGTCCGCCATGGTCAAGGAGGCCGGCATGACTCCCATGGCCTTCAACGACGGCATCTACTACGACAACACCACCGATCAGGGCACCTTCGACCAGGACATCATCATCTGCTATTGGTCCTCCGGTTGGTGGGGCTATGACGTGGCCAAGCCCGCCTTCCTGGCTGAGCAGGGCCACCAGCTGGTGAACACCCACGGCGACTGGTATTGGATCGTGGGCGGCAACAAGTGCACCGCCGACAAGGCCAGCCAGTTTAACATCAACAACTTCATGGGCGGCACCATCGAGGACCCCGTGGGCGCCATGTTCTGCATCTGGAGCGACGTGCCCCAGGCTCAGACCGATGCCAGCGTGGCAGAAGAAGTGGCCGACGTCATCGCTGCCTTTGGCTCCGCTCTGCCTGAGACTCCCGAGCGCCACGTCCACGGCGACGCCTCTCTCAACGAGTATGACAAGTCCTTTGTCATGGTGGACGCTGGCCGGAAGTACTTCTCCGTGGACAGCCTGAAGTCCATCATCGACAGCGCTTCTTCCGCTGGCATGCACTATGTGATGCTGGGTCTGGGCAACGACGGTATGCGCTTCCTGCTGGACGACATGACCCTGACCGTGGGCGGCACTACCTACACCGACAAGCAGGTCTCCGACGCCATCCACGCTGGCAACGAGGCTTACAGCGACTTTGAGGTGGACGAGCTCACCGAGGCCGAGATGAACGAGATCCTGTCCTACGCCGCCACCAAGGGCGTGGAGATCGTGCCTCTGATCAACACCCCCGGCCACATGGACGCCATCCTGGACACCGCTGAGGCCCTCACTGGCGTGGACTGCGCCTATGGCACCTCTCAGCGCACCATTGACATCACCAACGAGACCGCTACCAGCTTCACCAAGGCGTTCCTCCAGAAGTACATCACCTACTTCGCCGACAAGGGCTGCACCCTGTTCAACATGGGTGTGGACGAGTACGCCAACGATACCGGCAGCATGGGCTTCCCCAAGCTGGTAGCCAATGGCCAGTACGATGACTTTATCAAGTACGTCAATGAGGTGTCCGCCATGGTCAAGGAGGCCGGCATGACTCCCATGGCCTTCAACGACGGCATCTACTACGACAACACCACCGATCAGGGCACCTTCGATCAGGACATCATCATCTGCTATTGGTCCTCCGGTTGGTGGGGCTATGACGTGGCCAAGCCCGCCTTCCTGGCTGAGCAGGGCCACCAGCTGGTGAACACCCACGGCGACTGGTATTGGATCGTGGGCGGCAACAAGTGCACCGCCGACAAGGCCAGCCAGTTTGACATCAACAACTTCATGGGCGGCACCATCGAGGACCCCGTGGGCGCCATGTTCTGCATCTGGAGCGACGTGCCCCAGGCTCAGACCGATGCCAGCGTGGCAGAAGAAGTGGCCGACGTCATCGCCGCCTTCGGTTCCACTCTGCCCGAGACGGCCGAGCGCAATGTGCACCCCATCATTGCCGGCAGCAAGGTCCTGCTGCAGAAGACCTATGACTACGCTCTGACCCTGTCCACCGAGGGCGTCACTGACACCGCCAAGGCCGCCTTTGAGACCGCTCTGGCCAACGCCAAGATCGTGCTGGACAAGGAGAACGCCACTCAGGACGAGATCGACGCCGCTTGGGACGCCCTGCTGGAGGGCATCTGGGGCCTGGGCCTCACCCAGGGCGACAAGACCATGCTGGAGCAGCTGATTGCCAAGGCTGAGAGCATGATCCCCGACCAGGACAAGTACGTCCAGGACAACTGGCAGACCCTGGTGGACGCTCTGGCCGCTGCCAAGGAAGTGGACGCTGACGGCGACGCCATGGACGAGGACATCCAGCCCGTGGCAGATGCTCTGTTCAACGCCATCCTGGCCCAGCGCTTCAAGGCTGACAAGTCCATCCTGGAAGACCTGATTGCTCAGGCTGCGAACATGGATACCACCGGGGCCAGCGAGGCCGCCGTGGCCACCTTCCGCACCGCTCTGGCCAACGCTCAGGCTGTCATGGCCAACGAGTCCCTCTCTGAGGACGACCAGGCCACTGTGGACGCCGCTGTGGCTGTTTTGAGCGACGCCATGAACGGCCTCACCGCCGGTGGCGCTCCTGAGACCACCGACAAGCCCGAGGCTACCGATAAGCCTCAGACCACTGACAAGCCTCAGACCACCGAGAAGCCCGAGAACAACGTGCCCCAGACTGGCGACTCCGCCCAGGTGATGGTGTACGTGGTGGCTCTGGCTGCCGCTGTGTGCCTGCTGTCCGGCGCCACTGTCGTGGCCCGCAAGAACCGCGGCTAATCTCCCAGTTTCATAAAAAAGTACGGTCAGCGTCAGCTGACCGTACTTTTTATGCCTTTTATAGAAATGAATGACGGGTGTCCTCAGAACTCCAGTGAGACCGCCTCAGCGATGCGGGCGCCGATGGGGCCGTTGTGGGCGAACATGTCGCTGGGCTGGGTGGGGATGAGGGGGTTGCCCTGGTAGTCCCGCACCTGGCCCCCGGCCTCTTCCACCAGCAGGATTCCGGCGGCGAATGCTCATGTGCCATAAAGTAACACACGATAATTTGAAAGGCAGCAGCCACATTATTCCTCAAAAACTATTGACTTATGTACGAAATCGGATATAATAAAAAATGTACGAAATCAGACATATGAAGAGGAGGATAAATTTTGCACTATTTAGAAACAGGGCAATACACCTATTTAGCAGGAGAAATCAATGCTTTATACCACGAGGCAGCTGTAAAAATGGGTATTTCAGATAGCGTTCAAAATATTCTATATGTCCTTTGTGAGAAAGATGGGCAATGCCTGCAAAGTGAAATTAGTAAGCTTACAGGTATCAGTCGCCAAACAATCAATTCTGCTATTCGTAAATTGGAGAAAGAAGGAATCGTCTATCTTGAACAAGGGAAAGGCAGAAATACAATTCTCTGTCTCACTGGAAAGGGAAAGAAATTTTCGGCAGAAAAAATAATACCTCTGCATGAGATTGAAAATAAAATTTGGAACGAATGGACGGAGGAAGAACAGCGGCAATATTTAACGCTTACAAAAAAATATCGTGATGGATTAAAAAAATATCTGGAAGCCATGTTATAAAAACAGAAATCAAAATCTTTTGAAGGGAGGTGGCTTGATGTCGGCAATAGCATAATAAGGGGATTATCACATTTGATATTGTCCCCTGTTTGAAAAACTATTTTGAAAATTAGAGGACAATTTGATATGAAAAAAACACAAAAATGGAAATCAAAGTTTATGACTGTTGCCTTGGGACAAGCAGTTTCGATGTTAGGCAGTCATGGTGTTCAGTTTGCCCTGATTTGGTGGCTTGCTGAAACAACATCTTCGCCGTTAATGCTGGGAATATCGGGGCTTGTCGCCTATCTCCCAATGACTTTATTCAGCCCATTAGCAGGAATTGCCGCCGATCGTTATAACCGAAAATTTATCTCTATATTTTCGGATATGGCAATGGGTACAGTTGCGCTGATTTATGCAATTTTACTGTTCTTTTTTGAACTGCCTGTGTGGACAGTATTTATAATGCTGTGTGTCCGGGGGATTGGAAGTACATTCCAACAGCCGGCAATACAGTCGATTATTCCGCAGCTTGTACCAAAAGACCAGTTGGTAAAAACAAACGGGTGGATGCAACTTCTAAATTCCGGCTCATTTTTATTAGGCCCGGTGATTGGTGCGTCTTTGTATGCGATCTTTCCAATGTCGGTCGTTTTAATGAGTGATGTAGCAGGAGCAATTTTAGCAAGTATTGCGTTAGCTGTTGTTAAAATCCCAAAACTTGAAAAAACAGCGCAAGAAGAACAGCATTTTATAGCAGAAATTAAAGATGGATTGCAGGTATTCAAAGAAGATAAAAAATTGTTTTATGTCGTGATTGCAGAGGCTCTTTGTATGTTCTTCTATGCGCCACTATCTTCCTTTTATCCGCTCATGACAAGTGACTATTTTAAATTATCGGCAATGTATGGCAGCGTTGTGGAATTGTCTTTTGCAATCGGTATGATGGCATCTTCCCTTTTATTTTCCAGTGTGCTGAAGATAAATCGTAAAATCAGAGTTTCGTTCATCGGCTTGTTTGGAATGGGAATGATGTCGCTGTTCTGCGGTATCATACCGCCTACTTATGTTGGCTGGTTTTTCTTTGTAGGAGGTTGTATCTGTTTAGGCGCTTCTGGAAATGTCCATACAATCCCGTTGACTGCCTATATGCAGGAAACCATATCTCCAGAAAAAATGGGGCGAGCATTTTCGGTACTTACCTTGATTTCTTCTGTTACAATGCCAATCGGCTTGCTTTTTAGCAGCCCAATAGCAGAAAACGTAGGTGTAAATGTTTGGTTCTTCATATCCGGTTTGTGTATCATGATTCTTACTGCTGGTATTTTAATCCGCTATTCTTCAAAATGCGGAAAGGAGAAAAGATGATCCGTGAATTTCAAATTTTAGATACAGAGCAGGTTATGAAGCTATGGTTTTGGGGGAATGTAGACGCTCATCCTTTTGTGTCAGAGGAATACTGGCATTCACATTTCAATGAAGTGCAAGAAGCATTATTACAGGCAAAAGTTTTCGTCTATGATATAAATGGAAAAGTTCTGGGCTTTATTGGTTTGATGAATGAATACATTGCTGGAATTTTTGTGGACAGAAACTACCGTTCTACTGGAATTGGTACGCAGCTTCTAACTTATGCAAAACAAAAATATGATACGCTTTCTTTGAGTGTATATCAACAAAATTTACGAGCAGTTGCTTTCTATCACAGGGTGGGATTTTCAATTCTGTCAGAAGGAGTTGATGAAGATACGGGCGAAAAGGAATATACAATGTGTTGGGGAAAACTATGAAAAATGATTATACGAGAATAGCAAAGCCAGCCGAGCCAGTCAACGGTCAAGATGAACGGGCTACGCCCGCCGTTGACAGCCCCGCCCACCTTTGCTGGTAGGCAATCAAGGGGCGACAGCAAGGACTGCTGCCGCCCTGTACTATTATTTAGAGAGGGGGAATTTTCATGACTGACCAGAAAGCCTATCGAGAGTATATCTGGTGTGGTGTCAACGAAGATGTGAAGCTGACCGTTCTTTTTATGCCTTTAATAGAAATGAATGACGGGTGTCCTCAGAACTCCAGTGAGACCGCCTCAGCGATGCGGGTGCCAATGGGGCCGTTGTGGGCGAACATGTCGCTGGGCTGGGTGGGGATGAGGGGGTTGCCCTGGTAGTCCCGCACCTGGCCCCCGGCCTCTTCCACCAGCAGGATTCCGGCGGCGAAGTCCCAGGGCTTCAGGCCCCGTTCCAGATAGGCGTCCATCCGGCCACAGGCCACATAGGCCAGGTCCAGGGAGGCGGTGCCCATGCGGCGGATGTCAGCGCCCACCTCGAACAGGCGGCGGAACAGGGCGAAGTTTGTCTCTGCCAGCTGCTTTTGGTAGGGGCTGGTGCCGATGGCAATGAGGCTGTCCGCCAGCTCCTGCTGGTCGCTGACGTGGATGGGCTCGCCGTTGCGGAAGGCGCCCTGTCCCCGGACGGCGTGGAACATCTCTCCGTTGAAGGGGTTGTATACGATGCCCAGCATGACCTGGCCACCTTCCACCAGGGCCAGAGAGATGGCGCTCATGCCCAGGTCATGGATGAGGTTGCAGGTGCCGTCCACCGGGTCCAGAATCCACATGGGGGCGTTGGGGTCCAGATGGGCGTTGGACTGCTCCTCACTCATGAACTGGATGTGGGGCCAGCGCTTGGGCAGTTCTTCCCCGAAAAAGCCCTGGACGGCCATGTCCACCTGGGTGACGTAGTCCGCCCGGCCCTTCTTGCGGATGTGGGTAGAGCCCTCCCGGTCGTAGAGCAGCTTGCCCGCCTGGCGGACCAGCTCCATGAGGGCATGGATATCAATGTCTGTGTGCATGGGAATGTCTCCTCTCGCAGTGGGGTGATTCTGTGAGCACAGTATAACCCCGGAGGAGGGTGGATGTAAAGGGGCGGGAGGGAGATGAAGAGAAAAGGATATCGCCAAGGTCATCCGTTCCACCCATACCGCAGCACGAAATAAATCACATAGACCCAGTTCAGCAGCCCGTGGAAGATGGCCCACCCGATGGAGTGCCAGTTCACATAGGAGATCACCATGGCCAGAGCGGCGCCAAAGGACAGCCCCTTGGTGGCGTTTTGCACGGTGGTATTCTTGACGATGGTGGTGGTCTGCTTGGCTCCGTAGATCAGTTCTTCGATGGTGACGTCCAAAATCTCAGCGATTTTGTGGAGGGTCTCAATGTCCGGCTGGGTTTTGCCGTTCTCCCAATTGGACACCGCCTGACGGGTCACATTGAGCTGCTGGGCCAGCTCGTCCTGGGTCATCTGTTTTGCCGTGCGAAATTTTTTGATGTTCTTGCCAACCATACGGGCACCTTCCTTTTCTGGGGAGTTCTCCACTATGATAGGGGAGAAGACCCCCAAATGGCAAGCAACGATTTGTTGCGTGGGGAGGAAACAAAAGATTTCCACGAAAAAAGCGTCCAATGTGGAAGCTTGTTTCCATGGGACGCTGCTAGGGCTGGCATCGGCCGCACCAGCGGCACCCGTTGCAGGTCTCACGCCGGGCACAGGTGGCGCACCGCTTTTGAAGGGGAATCTCCTGAGCTGGGGCGGGATATTGCAGCCCGGAGCGCAGGGCCTGCACATGCTGATAGGCTTTGCAGATGTGATACTCCTTCCCGTCTTTGACAAAGCGGTCCCCGGTGCCAAAGAAGGTAAAAGGCACCTGGTATTGTCGGCACTGGTCATAGAGCTGTTTCACCCATTCATAGTGCAAGGGCCTGGCTCCTTCGTAGTTTTCCCCGTCTGCGATCACGTGTTCCAGCTGTCCGGTGGCCAGGTAGGGGGACAAATCCACCGGCCCTAGAAAGGGGGCTACCATGACGCCCTTGTGTTTGGCGGGAATGTCCAGGAGGATGGGGAGCCGCTCGTCGGCCCGCCGTTGGTTTTCTGCCGTGACATTCAGGGACACGTGGTCCCAGCCGTCCAGCCAGTCCCAGGGTAGGCACTCCCGGATGCGGTGGGCCCGCTTGGTCAGGAGGAAGAAGTGGACGTCGGAGCGCTGGCGGATCATGTCCCACACCTCGTCCCGCCACGGGTCCGCCTCTTCCAGAAAGAAGTCGCTGGTCATACATACCCGGAGGGATTCTCCGCTCTTGATTTTATAGTTGCCCTGTCGGTCCTTTTTCAAGGGCAGGTTAAAGTTGGTTTTGACCTTGTAAATGTCGCCGCCAAAGCGGTCCCGCTGGCTGTCCTGGTAAAACATGTAGCAGTGGTCGCAGCCCTCGCTGAACTTGCGGCAGCCGTGCCAGGGGTTCCAGATATCCCGACTCATGGTGGGCATTCCTCCTTCCTCCAGGGGTATGGGTAGATACAGTATAAGTTTTGGATGGGAGAGCGTCAAGGAGGGGGAGAGCAAATACAGCGCCATGTAAACATGTCTTATGGTATAATGAACACACAATATATCTATAAAGGTGATTTTATGGCAATTAAAAGTGTGTCTATTCGCATTGAGGAAGAAATGCTGGAGAAGCTGGGCTTTGTGGCCGACTATGAGGGGCGTTCGGTCAACAGTCACATTCTGGTTTTGATTCGGGAGAATATCAAAGCTTTTGAGCAGGAGTACGGGAAAATTGACGGGACTATCCGCCCCGACGTGAATGTGAAGCCAGGCAGGAAGAAATAAAAGAAGTCCACAAGATATCACCTCTCGTCCATCATACCAAGTATGCATTGCAAATACAATGCATACTTTCCAGAAATCGTGGGATAGACTAATTGCAATACAAAAGTATTGCGAGGAAACATCTATGGCCAGATTTGAGATACCGTCCACGCCGCCCACCGTCAACAAGACCATTCGCTTTCCCAGCGACGTAGTAGAAGAAGTGGAACGGGCAATTCAGGGTAAAAATTGCACATTTTCAGCTTTTGTGATTGCCGCAGTCCGCACGGCCCTGGAGGATATTCGCGAAGGGGATGCGTCGTGTCAGGATGTAAATGTGAAGCCTACCAGGAAAAATAAAGAAGGACCGCAGTTTGATGGGATGGGCATCAAACTGCGGTCCTTTTACATAGGGGAGAGTCTCTTTATTATAATTTGGATAAAAGCCCTTTCTATATAATTGAGAATGGTGTAAAATATTGCTGCTGATTTTGTAAGAAAATGTCGAGGTATATGCGACAGGAAAAGGCAGTTGATCTTATGGGTGTGAGAGATGAAAAGTTGTGGAAAATCCTCCAGCAGAAGGCTAGGGAAGAAGATAAGAAATTACAGCCGGACCAACAGATTTCTGATGAATATTTGAGCGGTGTCAAATTGGTGTGCGACTTCGGCGTTGACCGGGCAAAGGCCATTCGAGATACCTTCCCTATGTACACCTTGCACGATGAGACGCATATTTGCAATGTTTTACGCATCATGGAGCAACTTTTGGGTGATGATGTGAGTGAACTTACACGTGATGAAACCGCTATGTTAATTTTGGCGGCGTGCTGTCATGATGTGGGGATGAGCTATAGCGAACGGGAAAAAGAGGCCTTGCTCCAGGATAGGGACCGTCTCGATGAATACCTGGAGCGGCATCACAGCGAATATGTCAAAGCCTATGCTAAGAACCCCGATGAGCCGGAACTCACTGATGAAATGTTAAGAAATTATTTGCGCAGCATCCACCATGAGCGTGTCTTAGAGCTGTTGAACACTATAGAATGGCCTAACTGTCTGTGGGGCAAAGTAGACCGGGATGATTTGGTGCGGGTGTGCCAGAGCCATGGAGAAGACTCCTCCCGATTGAATGGTTTGGAAAGCACATCCACGGTGGACCTGCGATTTTGTGCGGTGATGCTGCGCTTGGCGGATATCTTAGACTTTGATACCATTCGTGCGCCCAAGGCAGTGTACCAATATTGTGGTTTTGACTATGCGGAGGGAAGCGAAGCCAAGATTAGTAAGGAAGAATGGAAAAAGCACATGGCCTCTCAGGGAGTTGATTTTGTCCATGTGGCAGATCGCAGTGTGCCCTATGACTTGCCTTACCATGCCACCTGTGAATCTATGCAAATTGAGCAGGCAGTGAACAGCTATTTGGATTGGGTAGATCAGGAGCTGGAGCAATGTGGAAAACTGCTGCGTCAATATGTGGGGAAGTGGCAGAGCTTTATCTTACCCAGTAAGATTGAGCGCACGATTAAGGCCAAGGGGTATGTGTCGGGTCAATATCACCTGACTATGGACCAGGATAAAGTCATGGAGCTGCTGGTGGGAGAGAACCTGTATAGTGATCCCTCGGCGTTTGTCCGGGAATTGCTCCAAAATGCCATTGACGCTGTGCGAACCAGAGAGCAACTGGATAAGCAGTTGCCAAGGAATTGGAAGCCTCAGATTAATATCCGCAGTTGGATGGATGAGAAGGGGGATCACTGGTTCCGCATTGAGGACAACGGCACTGGAATGACCAAAGAGATTGTTGAGAACTATTTCTTAAAAATCGGAAGATCTTACTATGCCTCAGATACCTTTAAAAAAGACAAGATTCGTTGCGGAGCAGACCCAAACTACACACCTATCAGTCGATTTGGCATCGGAATTCTATCATGTTTTATGGGCGGAAAAGAGTCCAATCGGGCGGAGGTCAGTACCAAACGGTTTGGAGAAAATGGTGAGCGCCCATCTGCACTGCGGCTGAGTATGCACGGCATGAACGGATATTATTATATGGCCAGTCAGCGGGAAGGGCATTGCCCCGGACCTATGAAGGGAATAACGGAACAGGAAAAACGTCCCTATTTACAGCAACCGGGTACCGTGATTGCGGTACGTACTAATCTCTACCAGACGGGAAAATATACGGGATTCAAGGAGATTTTAGACCGCTATGTAGTATATCCTCCGGTTCCAATTCACTATGACGGTCCGGAGGGCTCTTGTGATTATGTAACCCAAGAGGAGTTTATGGAGGTAGTCCACAACATTTCTCCGTCGGAGGACCTGTCTCAACAGGGAGTACTGGAGTTTCTCATGACAGAGGAACAATTGCAAGAGCTATTTGAAAAGATTCCGCAGCTTCATTTTGACAAGTTGCCCAAAGTTGTGCTGAAGTGGGTCCCGCTGGATCAATATACCAAATCCCCCTACCTCTCTGGAGGGCTATTAGTTGGGAAGATAGTCGGATATTACGGTGCTGGTTATGCAAAATGTGAAGGAGAGATGGTAGAAGTTAATGTAAAATTGAGGGCATGTGGTATTAATGCAGAGGGGAATCTGGTGATTGATGCTTTCCTAAATGTGCGAGATGTGGATAGAAAAAACAGAAATAATTCCAAGGAATTAAAGGCATTGAATAGAAAATTTTTCTCTATTGAGTTCAATTTTCCAAACTTGTTGTGGTATCAGAGGTATTTCTGTGACACATGGGATAGGGTGGGGCATGGATATCTAGTAGCACATAATGGAGTGTTGTGTGGCAACGGAAAAATTTTATTTGAAACATGGCGTAGGGGAGAAGTATTGGGTGGTATTACGTTGCTTGCAGACTATTATAGACCTGGAGTAAATGTTTTGCGATCAACGCTTCGAGAGGTATCTTTGGAAGTGGCTTGTGACGTTATGCTGATAGCGGAGCACCTCAGGCAGGAAGGATTTGACGTGGGAGATGGTGTGCAAGAGTTGTTGGAAAATAAGCCATGGATGATTCCCACTGCGGATTATTATGCTCTAGCGGATAAACGACCAGATATGCAAGAACGGCTCTTGGCTCGCACATCAGAGGGCACCCTGAGTTGGGAGGAACTTAAGAGAAAGACTGAGCAGAGGGGATTGGTAAGACTGGAGTGGAAAGGAAGGAAAAAGGTAGGCCTAAGAGGACAAATGTTGCTAGCTTGCTTAAAGCGCCACTATGAGTTACGCATGTACAGGGGCGATAAACAGGATACAATTTATATCCGGGGACAAGGAGGGGGGGATCGAAGTCTACATGATGAGATATACCCACCATCACTGTTTATATATCCAGAGAACGAAGATACTTATTTAACAGCATATGATGAGCAACGTTGCCCGTTCTGCAATGCATTGCACAGGTTGTCCAAATTTTTGTTGCAAAATGCGGAACTGTTGCAACGACATGTTCCTGGTATCCTTAGGGAAATAATTTGGACTTTGCAAGCAGAGAGTGGAGAAAAACTCATATCAGATGTAAATAGTTTGCTTGAGCGTTTGCGTAACTTACCTAATAAACTCATCCAAGTCCCTGCAGATCTTTTCCTGAGCATGGAGGATTTGCTAAAGTGATGACAAATAATCTTAACTGTAAACATTAGTGAAAAGTGAATAGGAATAGGTAATAAGTAAAAATCCCGAACGCATTTGCGTTCGGGATTTTTGGCAAATGACCCTAATTGTGATACAAATGAACCCCCTTTGGGCGTCAGGGGGGTCACTTTGCGCCAAGGGGGTTCACCGATTCCTGAGGCCGGTGTTCTCCGAGCCGCGCACTTCCTCGTGATAAAAGTAATCCACGATGACCGGATGCCCCGGCTCTGCCCGGCCGTAGGGGAGTTCGTTGTCCACAAAGGGACAATCATATTCTCTCGCAAGGCGCTCTGCCCGCTCCTCCAACTCCCGGAAATAGCCCCTGTCTCCTCTGGTATAGATGGCGTTGTACAGCGGCATGAGGTCAGGGTATTTCTCCTGAATATAGGCCAGGATGTCTTTTTTGAAGCCGCCCCGCAAATTCAGATTTTCCAGCCACACCAGGTCGCACTGGTCTTTTACCCGGTGGAAGATGGCCTCGAAATCCGTGATACCGGGAAAAACCGGAGCGATAAAGCACACGGTGCGGATGCCTGCATCATAGACCTGCTTCATGGCGTCCAACCGCCGCTGGATGCTGACGGCATTGTCCATGTCATCTTTGAAACCCTCATCCAGCGTGTTAATCGACCAGGAAACAGTGACTTTTCCCATCTCTTTCAGCAAGTCGATGTCCCGCACCACCAAGTCGGATTTGGTACAGATCAGAATCTCCGCGCCGCTGCCTTTCAGCTGCTCCAACAGCCTGCGGGTATTGCCGAACTGCTCCTCCTGAGGCAGGTATCCGTCTGTCACCGAGCCGATGACTATACGCTGCCCGGCATACTTCCGGGGATTTTTAATGGCAGGCCAGTGCTTCACATCCAGAAAGGTGCCCCATGGTTCGGTATGCCCGGTAAACCGCTTCATGAACGAGGCGTAGCAGTATTTGCAGCCGTGGGTGCAGCCCACGTAGGGGTTCACCGAATAGCCGCCCACTGGAAGGGCGGACTTTGTCATGACGTTTTTTGTCTCCACGTCCCGGATGAGGACGCCGTTTTCTACTATTTCCGCCATGCTTTCTGTTCCTCCAATACCCGGCAGAAGGCCGGGGGCAGCTCCTGCACCATCTGTTCTTCCCCCATGATGGGGAGCAGGTCTTCCTTCATGAACACAGGAATACCAAGGGCGTGAGCCTGATGAGTCAAATTCCACACCCACTCCGGTTTGGAGACGGCCTTGCCCTTCCTGCGTCCAGTCTCAGTACCAATGACGATCCATTCGATGCCAGTGAGGTCTACTGTACCGATGTTGTCAAACATGGGTTCAAAGGTCACATGGTAATGCCCGCCGCGGATGTGCTCCCGTAAAGTCTGGATGCGGCCTTTCTCCCTGCTGGAAGTCACAGTCACGCCGAACCAGGCATTGTCTAATGGGGTGGAAAAGACGATGTCCTCCGGCCGCTTGGTCAAGAACAGATACTGGTGCTGTGGATTTTCAGCCATTTTGGAAAATACCTGATCTCGCCACTCTGTCTGCCAGTGGGCAAAATCGCTCATGCCGGTGAGCAGGAAATTTTGAGGACGCTTCTTCTCCATCAGCCGCAGCTTACCTGGGAAGAACTCCGGCTTTTCAAAGTCATCGATCATGTGGAACCGGCGGACATTGTTTCTGGCGTAGCAGTAGCTGCAGCCAATGGGACAGCCGATCACCAGATTCATATTCTGAATACAGTCCTTGATGCAGATGGCCACCGCTGACGCCTCCTTCCTGCTTTAAGACTCAACCTTCTGCCGCAGATGCGACCTTTCCAAAGCCGTTCCAGGCATACAGACCCTTTTTGTCCTCATCCCCCAGGAACTTGTCTACCTGGCAGATATGCAGGATGTGGTCTCCCACCTCCACGGACTGCTGCAAGGTGGCTACCATTGCCAGCCGGGTGTCAGCCGGAATCTGAATGTCGCTGCCGTCTACCGACTTCATTTCGATGTGATTTTCGGACACCTTGTTTAACTTGGCGCCGGTGGAGGTGCCGCAGGCCATCACTGCGCCAGCCAGACTTTCACCGGGGACCGTGACGATGACTTTACCAGTCTCCCGCACACGCTTGCCGGTGTGGGACTGCTTTCCGGCGGCGAATCCCACCATCGGCGGGTTGAAAGAGAGATAGGAGACAAAGCAGATGGGGGCCAGGTTGGTGGTGCCATCTTCATTCAAAGAACAGATCAAAGTCAGCGGATTGGGGGAAGAATAGACAGTGGCCTCCATAATGTTCAGTTCTCTCATCGTGTTTCATCCTTTCAGAGTGATTTGGAGATTGACATATCCAGCTTCTTCTAGTACAATTATTATACTTGATTGTCATAATAAATCAAGTACGCAAATTGTTTGTACCTGGTATCAAAAACAATACCTGTCTAAAGTGGGGAATCAACAATGACTTACGAGGAATTCAAAGAAAAGGTAAGCGACGTCATTCTTACGGAGAGTGGCAATTGCCCTGTTATGCCGGTGGTGCAGATGCTGCAGGGTAAGTGGAAGCTCCAGATCCTCTATGAGCTGTGCATCAAGTCTCCCATGCGGTTTGGCGAACTCAAAAAGCTGCTCAAGCCCATCACCAATACGGCGCTAACCAATGCGCTCAAAGAATTGGAAAAGGATGAACTGGTGCAGCGCATTCAATATAATGAGATGCCGCTGCGGGTGGAGTATTTCCTCACAGAGCAAGGTCAGGACTTATTGCCAGTGTTTTATGCTATTTCACAGTGGGGGATGAAATACATTCCATAATAGTAAAGGGGACGGAAACCTTCCGCCCCCTTTTTTAATAAAATTGATTCTTATTCAAGCATCTCATGCCCCGTCTGGAATTTGAATGTAAGCCGCCCATCCCGGTGGACGGTGACAATGTCGATGACCGTGAGCCAGAGCCGGTCATCGAACTCCGTGATGGGTTCTCCGTACTCCGCCAACTCGAACATAAAGCCGCCGATGTCCTCGGCCTTGGCTTTCCGCTGGGCCTTTGCCGCCTGGAGCTTCTCCAGCTTGGCCTTGGCGGTTTCGTACCGTTCTGCCAGGCCGTTGTAACGTTCCAGATAGGCGGCTTGGTTCTGGGCGGTGGTAGAGTTCTCTTCGATGCACCGCTTGGTTAGCTCGGCCACCACCTCCATTTCGGACAGAAGGGTCGCTATCTCGCTGTCCAGAGAACGGGTGTCGGTAAGTGCAGCCTGCATAGTGCGGCACTCATCCAGCAACCGCTCTTTGTCCGAAACCAGCGTATTGAAGACATCCAGGAACCGTGCCTTGATCTCTTCCTCGGTCAGGTGCGGTGTCTGGCACTTTCTCAAGAATTATTATTATTGACTGACGCACAATTACAGGAATGGTTATACTCCTAAAACATAGAAACCGAGGCTCTGCTCATCCGCCTGTAACCATCTGCACAGGATTTGATACCCCGGCGGCTTTTCTTCCGCGAGTCGTTCTATGATTTCATTGGTTTGCTCTCTGGAATAGAAGTTAATTCCAAAAAGGTCCATGGGGCCGCGATCTCCGTTGTTATAGACGCCACCCGTGATGATATCTCCGTAGCTCTGGTAAAAAAGATCCATATCATCGCCGGAGATGTATAAAGAGTCATCTTTCCAGTGCTTTATCGCATCAATCGAAACGATTTCCCGGAGGGAAGTTCCTTCCGGTAATCTGCAGTATTGTATTTCAATGAAATCCGAACCACCAAACTCCCGACGTTCCGCTTGGGATTGGAATGAATGAAACAGCAACGAACTCACCTCGAAATATTACGGAGCTGGGCGTCAATATCCCGCCCGCCGTACATGACGCGGAGCACCGTGACGGTTTTTACCTGGTGGTCCGGGACGTAGAACACCAGGTAATTGTCCACCGGCATGACCCGGAGATTACGGCTGCGCCATGGCTCCCGGTCGTAGACCCGGAACCGCTCCGGCATCTCGTCCAGCTTGAGGATGTTCTCCTCCAAGCGATCCAGCTGACCGTTGGCGTTCTGCTCCGACTGCAGGTCTACTGCGATGTAGCGGTAGATTTCCCGCAGGTCGTGCTTTGCTTCCGGGGTCAGCGTCACCTCATAGCTCATACGCCCAGTTCTCCCCGCAGCTCGTCAAACGCCTGCTTTGCCGGAATGGTTTGCCCGGTCTTCATCTGGGCATAGCCCTTCTCCAGTTCCGTATCCAGCTGCTCGGCAGTCATGCGGCTGACGTCCAGCGGATGCTCCGGGAGCTTTACCTCGAAGGGCAAGCCCCGCTGGAGGATGACCTGCTTGTAGAACATGGTGATGGCATTGGACGCCGGGATGCCCAGGGCGCTGAGGATGGCTTCCGCCTGTTCCTTGACCTCCGGCTCAATGCGCGCATACAGATTTGCCGACTTTGCCATATCCAAGACTCCTTTCGGGATTTGTGTATTCTTCCTTGCCTCTATTATACTCTATTGTACGGACAAAAGCAATACATTATTCAAATCCCGTAGGGAATCACATCGTCAATGGTCAGCTCCCGCTTGGGTCTTGCCATGCCGAGGAACTGCTTGTGGCACTCCCACAGATCCAGCAGCAGGCCGAAGGGCAGGGGCATGGTTTGCTCCGGGGTAAAACCCAGCTGAGCGGTGCCGTAATAGAAAAGCCGGGTAAACAGCTCGACGTCTGTTACCCGACTTCCGCGTTTTTTGAGTCCGTCTCGCTTTCGATATTCCGCTTGGTGCCCTTGTACATGGCTTCCATGATGGCTTCCTTGTACCCCGCCAGCTCGAAGGGAGAGGTCAGCAGCTCCACGGCGTCCTGGGTCAGTGGCTCCTTTTTGTCCTCCGGATGCTGGAGGTTGTGAATCAGGACGCTCTGATTGGCCAGCAGGGTGATGAGCCAGATGATCTCATCGAGCGCCATTTCAAAGTTCTCGGACTTCATCAGCCTGTCGCCCAGGTTCTCCAAACCGCCATAGCGTCCGGCAATCTCCTTGGTGGCGCGGGTGGTGAGCACCAGATCATACTCTTTGCCGCCGATGGTGATGGCGGCGCTTCGCTCCTTGCTCATGGGTCAGCCCTCCTTACGCAGTTTCCAACGTGCTATAGTCCGGCTCATACACCTCTTCGTACCAGCCGGAGATGGTGGCGGGCAGCACGCCGGTATCGTCCTCGGAGACCTCCGCCTTCCAGGGGTGCCTGCCCTGACCGTCCACCTTGTTGCGGCGGGTCACGGTGCCCTCGATGGAAGGGGTGGAAAATTCAATGCTCTCACCCTTGGTGGTGAGGTTGGTTGCGGGAATGCCAAACTTTACCCGGTAGAGCCAGAAGTAGCGGTACTTGCCATTGGCCTTCTTGGCGCGAAAGCCCACGGCCACAGGGGTGCCGCCATCCTCGCTGGTGGAGACCAGCACCTTGTTCCCATCAATGGTGGCGCCGGTCAAGTCCTGGGCAACGGTAACGCCGAATTCGAGCGATCTCATTGACTTGGAATTTTCGCGTCTCCAAAAACTGCGCCTGCTCCGGCGAGATGCCAATGGGCGTGTACTTCATGCCCTCCTCCAGCACGGCGATCTTGTTGCTGTTGCCGCTGCCGCCGAAGGTGGACTGCCAGCTCTCCCGCACCCGCTGGGGGTCTTTGATGGTGCCGGGATGTTCCAGCACACCGCCGGGAGCCGCGCCGTTGGCGAAGAACTTGGCCCCGTACTCCTCACAGGCAATCGCCATGCCGATGGCGTTCTTGGCCATGGCAATGGGGCTGTAGCCCACCAGCCCGTCAAAACCCAGACCGGGGATGTGCAGCACATCCGAAGGCGGCAGGTTGACGGTGACGCCCTTCATGGTGGGAGCGTCCTCGGTGCTGGTGGTGTATTGGTAGTAGAGCCGGCCCTTGGTGTCCCTGTCCACCACCATGCGGTTTGGCATCAGCGGATAGAGGGCGATGACCTCGCCCTTGCCGTTTCGGATGATCTGGGCGTAGGCGTTGCCCCACAGGAGCAGATGGGTCATGAGCGTCTCCCGGAATACGAAGGAACTCATCTCCGGGTTCGGCTCATCGTGGAGAAGATTATAGAGCGGATGGTCCAGCGCCTTTTCCTTGCCGCCATCCTCCTTGTAGCGGTAGAGGTGCAGCGGCAGACCCGCCACCGCTTCCGCCAGGATGCGGACGCAGGAGTACACAGCGGTCATCTGCATGGCGGAACGCTCGTTGACGTTCTTGCCGGCGGTGGAGCCGCTGAAGAAGAAGCTGTACCCACTGCCGGATGTCCGGTTCTGGGGCTTGTCGCGGGATTTGAACAAGCCGGAAAAGATGCCCATACACATCACCATCCTTAAAAATGGGCATAAGAAAAGCACCTACCTTTCGATAGATGCTTAGAATACTTTTAAATTGAGAAAAGATTACACCCTGTTTTCCTCTCCCCATGTGCAGAGCTGGTCTAAAATTTTCATAAGTGACTTGCCCCGCTCACTGAGAGAGTACTCTACTTTTGGCGGAATTTGCGGATATTCTTTTCGCTCTACGAGATGAGCTGATTCTAACTCTTTCAGGTTTGTGCTTAAAGTCTTATCGGATACATTTCCCAGATAGCGTTTCAGTTCATTGAACCGCACGATTTCAAACTCCATCAAACAATAGAGAATCACCATTTTGTGCTTGCCGGAAATCAGCGACATGGTGTAGCTGAAGCCAGTATCCTCAAAATTCGCATTCTCGATGTAGTTACGAATCATTGTCACACTTCCTTTTAGGATAGTACCCTTCTCAAATGCCAGTACTTGAATTTTGTTTGCTACTGGCTATAATTATAAGGGAAAGCACCGTAGGTGTCAATCTTTAAAAAAGCGAGGCAAGCAGCATGAGAAAAGAATTGAAAATTACTGAAGGCATTTTCCCCATGCCTGTTCTGATGGTAGCCACCTATAACGAGGATGGAACTGTAAATGTGATGAATGCCGCCTGGGGAACAATGCAGGAGCGCGATACTGTCGCGCTAAACCTGACTGAGAGTCACAAAACCGTAAAGAATATCAAAACGCGTGGCGGATTTACCGTCAGCATTGCCGATGCCGCCCACGTTGTGGAGGCTGACTACTTTGGCGTTGTTTCCGGTAACCGTGTTTCGGATAAATTGGGTCAGGCGGGTCTCACCGCAACAAAAGCGGAGACGGTAGATGCCCCTGTAATCAATGAGTTCCCTCTTTGTCTGGAATGCAAATTTATCGAGTATCAGAGCAACGAGTATGGATGCGGCGTGATTGGCAAGGTAGTAAAAGTCACAGCCGATGAAAGCGTCCTTCGGGATGGTAAGCTGGATATTTCACTGGTGAACGCTATCGCATTTGACCCCTATACACACGGCTATTATAAAGTAACTGACCGTGTAGGAGAAGCATTTAAAGATGGCTTGAAGTTAAAAAAATAAAACCATATCAAATGAACAGCAGCCCTCTGCTGTCATAGACCGACTCGCTGGTGTCGTTGCCGCATCGGATGGCCCGATCAAGGGCCATAACGGTGGCAACGGCGCCATCGATTTTTTCTGTGGATTTTTCCTTGTCCGGCTTGATGTTCCCCGCCGGGTCGGTGCGGATGTAGATGTTGTCCATCATCCAGCGGAGGACGGGATGACCGCCATGGGCGATGCGTTCCTCCAGCACCAGCTTCATCAGCTCCTTGGTGGGCGGGGACATAAGTTACACGGGATGAACAAAAGATACACAGGAAGAAAAGCTGGAAACCGTTGCAGGAGTAAGGGAAAACCCCAACACGTTGCGCCGCAACATGTTGGGGTTTTGGTGGAGGCGAGGGGAGTCGAACCCCTGTCCGAAAACCATTCCACAGGACTTTCTCCGGGTGCAGACGGTTATTTACATTCCCTTCCCACGCCGTGAATCGTCACACTGCGCAGGTTGGTAGAGTCATGATGCGTGGCACGGTCAACTCTTTCCGTACGCACGGGCACCACTAAGATGACGCCCCGGTCGGCTCGTGGTCCTTCCGGCAGGGACGGCCGCATTAAGCAGCGGCGAGAACGACGTTATCGTTGTTCTTTAATTTATAAGTTGCCCATTTTAAGGCGGCTGGGCGCCGCCACCCGCTTATCCTGCTTCCTAGTCCCCGTCGAAACCAGTACGCCCCCATAGAGCCTCCCGGCTGTGCCGGGAGGCGTGGGTGTTTCAATTAAAGGGTCTCGGGCTCGGGATACTCCACGCCGAAGGTCTCCACGGTGACCGCCTTCATGCGCTGGTCCTCCAGGGGCTTGTCGTTGTAGTCCCGCTTGGCGGACACGATGCCGTCGGCCACTTCCATGCCCTCGATGACCTTACCGAAGGCGGCGTAAGCGCCGTCCAGGTGGGGAGCCTTCTCCACCATGATGAAGAACTGGCTTCCGGCGGAGTCAGGCCGCATGGAGCGGGCCATGGACAGCACGCCACGGTCGTGGGCCAGATCGTTCTTGAAACGGTTCTGGGCGAACTCACCCTTGATGGAGTAACCGGGGCCGCCGATGCCGATGCCCTGGGGGTCGCCGCCCTGAATCATAAAGCCGGGGATGACACGGTGGAAAATGAGGCCGTTGTAGAAGCCCTTCTTCACCAGAGAGATGAAGTTGTTGACGGTGTTGGGAGCCACCTCGGGGTACAGCTCGGCCTTCATGATGCCGCCGTTCTCCATTTCAAAGGTGACGATAGGATTTTGAGCCATGGGAATTTCCCCTTTCCGTATATTAATTTAATATGTCATTGGGTTGATACCCTAGGACCTGGCCTTATAGGCAGAGAATATCGAATGGACGAGAGATTTTTCTGTCAGACAAGGCGCTTTTACAAAGTCATACTTTGTGTATGACAAGGGAAAGCAACGCAGTCTGGCGGGAAAAGGTCCGTTCAGGCGATGTTTGATCGCTTATAATGACAGGTCCTCAATAACGTCCGCGGGAAACACGGTCCATCTCCCGCTTGGCGTCCCGCTTGGCGGCCGCCTCTCGCTTGTCATACAGTTTCTTGCCTCGGGCCACTGCCAGCTCCACCTTCACCCGGGGACCGGAGAGGTAGACCGACAGGGGAATGAGGGAGTACCCATCCTGCTGGACCTTGGCGTGGAGCTTTAGAATCTCCCGCTTGTGCAGCAGCAGTTTCCGGGTGCGCCGGGGGTCCTTATTAAAGATGTTGCCCTGTTCATAGGGGGAGACATGCATCCCGTGGAGGAACATCTCTCCGTCTTTGACAATGCAGAAGGAGTCCTTCAGGTTCACATTTCCCTTGCGGATGGACTTGACCTCCGTGCCGCACAGCTCAATGCCGGCTTCGTATTTGTCTTCAATGAAGTAGTCGTGAAAGGCCTTTCGGTTCGAGGCCAGCTGTTTCACCGATTGCTTTCCCACCCGGGACACCTCCTCTCTGGGCAGGGTAACAGTATACCACGGATTTGCCCACCCTGCAAGGGGGAGAAGGGGGGAGAAAGCGTAAAAAAAGCCCGTTCTGTGCCGGGAATCCTTCCCCTTCCATTGACAAAATTATGGGAGTATGGTTAAGATAGAGGTAACAAGAGAGGAAGATGGCGGGAAGGGGCCGTCGCAGACCTGGAAAGGGGAATGGGTATGAACATTACCGAATTTGCAGCGTTGGCAGGAGTTTCCAAAACAGCGGTCAGCCGATACTTTAACAACGGATACCTCAGCGCCGAGAAGCGAGCCGCCATTGAGGAGGCGGTGCGCCGTACCGGATATTCCCCCAGCGAGGCGGCCCGGGGTCTGCGCACCCGCCGCACCCGGCAGATCGGGGTGGTGCTGCCCCGGCTCAGCGGCGAGAGTACCGCCCGGGTGGTGGACGGTATCAGCCTGGTGCTGGGCGACAAGGGCTACCGGATGCTGTTGGCCAACACCGCCAACCGCCCAGAGCGTGAGGTGGAGTATCTGGACGCCCTGCGTCAGAGCGGGGTGGACGGAGTGATCTTCCTGGCCAGCATTTTCACCCCCGAGCACCGGGCTGTGCTGAAAAGCATGCACATGCCGGTGGTGATTGTGGCCCAGCAGTACGACGGGTACAGCTGTGTCTACCACGACGACCTGGGCGCCGCCCGGGATTTGACCAGTTTGCTCATCCAGCGGGGCAGCCACCCGGCGTACATCGGGGTCACGGCCCAGGACCGGGCCGCCGGCCTGTCTCGTCGGGAGGGCTATGTCCAGGCCATGCGACAGGCCGGGCTGCCCGTGCGCACCGAGGACATGTGTGTGTCCGGCTTCCGGATGCAGGAGGGCTATGTCCAGGCCAAGGCGTTGATTCAGGCCCGCCGCCCCGACGGCATTTTCTGCGCCACTGACGCCATCGCCATTGGCGCCATGCAGGCCTGCCGGGAGCTGGGGCTCCGGGTGGGCAAAGACGTGCTCATTGCCGGAGTGGGCGACACCACATTGGGTCAAGTCACCGCCACCCCGCTCACCAGCGCCCACCTGCACTACGAGACCAGCGGCCAGGAGGCCGCCCAGCTGCTGCTGCGGCTGCTGCGCAGCCAGGGAGCCGGGGTGCGCAACGTGTGTCTGGGCTACGAGATCATGGAGCGAGCTTCCACCGGCATTTTGTGAAACTTTGTGGAACTGACAAGATATTGAAGTTGCGTTCTCCCGGTAGAACAATAGATTTCCCCCTAAATTCGTGATATGATAGATTCAACAAGGATGAAACCGATTTCATTCTGGTTTCATCGAAAATCATGAACAAGGGAGAGGAGATTTATGGACTACAGGCAGACAGCAGTGGAAATTCTCAATGCCGTTGGCGGCTCGGAAAATGTCGTCAGCGCAGCCCACTGTGCCACCCGGCTTCGTCTGGTGATTGCCGACGACAAGAAGGTGGACAAGAAGACCTTGGAAAACGCCAACGGTGTGAAGGGCGTGTTCCAGGCACAGGGCCAGCTCCAGATCATTCTGGGCACTGGTACGGTAAATAAGGTGTACGCAGAGTTCATTGCGCTGTCCGGTACCGCTGCGGTGAGCAAGGACGAGGCAAAAGCTCAGGGAGCCAAGAAGGGCAATTGGTTCCAGCGTGCCATTAAGACCTTGGGCGACATCTTTGTGCCCATCATCCCCGCCATTGTGGCTTCCGGCTTCCTGATGGGCATCATGGAGTCGCTGAAGTTCATGACCAACAACGGATTCTTGGCTCTGGACACCAGCAGCTCTCTGTTTGTGTTTGCCGATCTGTTTTCCAACGTGGCCTACACCTTCCTGCCCATTCTCATCGCCTTCTCCGCAGCCAAGGTCTTTGGCGGCAATCCCTTCCTGGGTGCGGTCATCGGCATGATTATGCTCCACCCCAACCTGCAAAACGCCTGGACTGTGGCTACGGAAGGCGTGCACACCTATCAGGAAGTGTTCTTCGGCCTGTATAAGGTACCCCTGGTGGGCTATCAGGGCCACGTGATTCCCGTGATTATCGCTGTGTGGCTGATGTGTACCATTGAAAAGAAGCTACACAAAGTCGTACCCCCCATGTTTGACCTCTTTGTCACCCCGCTGGTGAGCGTGTTTGTCACCGGCTACCTGACTCTGGCCGCCATCGGCCCCGTGTTCACCACCGTGGAGAACTTCGTCATCAACGGCGTGCAGTGGCTCATCGCCATCCCCCTGGGTATTGGCTCCTTTGTCATGGGCGGCCTGTATGCCACCACCGTGGTTTCCGGTATCCACCACATGTACACCATCATTGATCTGGGGCAGTTGGGCCAGTATGGCCTGACCTTCTGGCTGCCCCTGGCCTCGGCGGCCAACGTGGCCCAGGGCGGTGCTGCTCTGGCCGTGGCCCTGAAGACCCGCAACAAGAAACTCAAGTCCATGGCCCTGCCCGCCTCTCTGTCGGCGTTCATGGGCATTACGGAACCTGCCATCTTCGGCGTGAATCTCCGCTTCTTGCGGCCCTTCATTGCCGGGTCCATCGGCGGCGCTTGCGGCGCTCTGTATGCCTCCATCGTGGGGCTGGGCGCCACCGGCACCGGCGTCACCGGTATCTTCGGCGTGCTGCTCCACCTGCACCGTCCGGTTCAGTACCTTATCACCATCGGCATTGCCACTGGCGTGGCCTTCGTCCTATCCTGGATGTTCGGTATCAAGGAAGAGGAACCTGACGCCCAGCCGGAACAGGCTGTGGAGCAGGCTCCTGCCTCCGCCCAGCTGGCGGCGGGCCAGGGAGAAGACGCAGTCTAAGCCCTCCCTCTTCCAGGCGCCTCTGGGAAGATTCCCTGGGGCGCCTGGATTTTTGGAAACCGACAACGATAAGCGCTGAATGAGGAGGACCACAATACCATGAGTAATGCATTGCAGCGGGATTTGGAGCGGCTGGTGGCCCGGGTGGAACGGGAAGACGGCCCCCAGGCGGCCGCAGACCCCTTCCGCCAGACCTTTCACCTGATGCCCCCGGTGGGGTGGCTCAACGACCCCAACGGCCTGTGCCGATGCGGGGACTGGTACCACGTGTTTTATCAATACGGGCCCTTTGACGTCAACGGAGGGGTGAAGCACTGGGGCCACTATCGCAGCCGGGACCTGCTCCACTGGGAGGCCCTGCCCGTGATGCTCTACCCGGACCAGCCCTGGGACATCCACGGGGTGTACTCCGGCTCCGCTCTGGTGGAGGACGGAACGCTGTATCTCTACTACACCGGAAACGTGAAACACGCCGGAAATTACGACTACATCAAGGCCGGGCGGGGCCACAACACCGCCCTGGCTGTGTCCAAAGACGGGGTGACGGTGGAGTCCAACACCCTGTTGATGGAGAATAAAGACTACCCCGACGGCCTGACCTGTCACGTCCGGGACCCCAAGGTGTGGGCTCAGGACGGGAAATACTACATGGTCCAGGGGGCTCGCACCCTGGACGACCACGGCCAGCTGTTGGTGTTTGAGTCCACGGACAAGTTCAACTGGACCTTCCTCCAGGCCCTGAAGACCCCCCACCACTTCGGCTACATGTGGGAGTGCCCCGACCTGTTCTGTGTGGACGGGCAGTGGTTCCTGGTGTGCTCGCCCCAGGGGGTGCCCCACGAGGAGACCCGGTTCCAGAACGTGTACTCCTGCGGCTACTTCCCCCTCCATGGAGACTTCCGGGGGGAGTATTCCCTGGGCGAGTTCGTGGAGATGGACCTGGGCTTCGACTTCTATGCCCCCCAGACCTTCCAGGACGGGGATCGCCGCCTGATGTTCGGCTGGATGGGTATGCCCGACGCCGACTACACCAACCCCACCACCCAGCGTGGCTGGCAGCACTGCCTCACCGTGCCCTGTGAGCTGCGGCGGCAGGGGGACCGGCTGGTGCGCCTGCCCGCCGTGGAGATCACGGCTCTGCGGGGAGCTGCCATCCCTGCCCATCAGGCCCAGGTCTTTGACCTGGAGGCCATGACAGAGCCCCGCGGCCGGATGGTGTTCCGGGACGCCGCTGTGCTGGAGTGGCAGCCGGGTCTGGTGACCCTCTCCTTCCTGGAGGGGGGAGCGGGACGCACCGTGCGCCGGGTGGCGGTGGACCAGCTGAACGCCCTGCGCATCTTGGGGGACAGTTCCAGCCTGGAGATCTTCCTCAACGATGGCCAGCAGGTGCTCTCCACCCGCTACTATCCCCAGCCGGAGGCCCAGGGCATTGCCATCACAGGCGCTCAGGCCCGGGTGTGGGAGATGGGCGCCATGTCGGTGACCCAAGCTGAACTTTAAACCGATGACCGGACAAGCGGATGCACTCCTTCCTGGGTGCATCCGCTTTTTTAGCAAAAGGAGAGGGGAAAGAGGGGGGATTCTGTGGCAAATCACCACTTGTTTTTCGGTTAAGAATGACATATAATACTATGGTTTCATATGAAGGAAAGGAGGGGCGTCGGATGGATACACGTCCCATTGGAGTGTTTGACTCCGGCCTGGGCGGCCTCACCGCCCTGCGGGAGCTGGCCCGACGGATGCCCCAGGAAGATCTGGTGTACTTCGGGGACACCGGACGGGTGCCCTATGGCAGCCGCTCCAAAGAGACCATCATCAAGTACGCCCAGCAGGACGTGGCCTTTTTGAGCACCTTTGACCCCAAGGCCATTGTCATTGCCTGCGGCACCGTGTCCACCACCGCTCTGGACACTCTGCGCCAGCAGTATGCCGTGCCCCTGTACGGGGTGGTGGAGCCCGCCGCCCGGGCCGCCGCCCATCGCACGAAAAACGGCAAGGTGGGGCTCATCGGCACCCAGGCCACCATCCGCTCCGGGGCCTACGAGCGGGCGCTGGATGCCCTGCGCCCTGGCACCCAGGTGACCGCCCGGGCCTGCCCCCTCTTTGTGCCCCTGGTGGAAAACGGCCGTTTCCACCCCGGCGACATCGTGGTGGAGACGGTGGTGAAGGAGTACCTGGAAGAGGTAAAGGCCCAGGAGGTGGACACCCTCATGCTGGGCTGCACCCACTATCCCTTGCTGCGAGAGGTCATTGGGGCCTGTATGGGCCCTGAGGTGGAGCTGGTGGACGTGGGCGCGGAGTGCGCCCGCTGGGTCATGGGACAGCTCTCCGGCCGGGACCAGCTGGCCCCTCAGGACCGGAAGGGCAGCCACCGCTACTTCGTCAGCGACAGCACCGGGGACTTTGCCGCCCTGGCCTCCATGTTCCTGGGTGAGGACGTCACCGGGGACGTGGAGCAGATTGACATCACCGTGTACTAATGGGAGGACGGGAGCCATGACAGACAATGTGATTATTTCCATCAAAGGCACCCAGGTCAGCGCCGAGGGCGGACCCGACGAGATGGAGCTGGTGACGGCGGGCGTGCTTAACCAGGAGGGAGAGGGACGCTACACCATCTCCTACGAGGAGAGCGAGCTCACCGGACTGGAGGGCACCACCACCGTGGTACGGGTGGACGGCCCCCGGGTGACCCTGCTGCGAGAGGGGAGCATCAACTCCCAGATGGTATTTGAAGAGGGACAGCGCCACCTGTCCATGTACGAGACCCCCTACGGCTCCCTGTCCGTGGGTATCCTCACCCGGCGGATGCGCTCCACCTTGGGCGAGGCCGGGGGAGACCTGGAGATCGACTACGCCATTGAGATCGACCATCTGCTGGCGGGTCAGAACATCTTCCGCATGAACGTGAAAAAGGACCCGTCTATTGCTCAGTGACAGGCGGAGTTAGACTACAAAGGAGAGAATAACGATGGCAAATTTGATTCAGACCGCCCGGGACCAGGTGGCGGAATTGACCCAGAAGGCCTATGAGAAGGCCGCCGCCCAGGGCCTGCTGCCCCAGGGTGAGACCATCCGAGGCACCGTAGAGGTGCCCAAGGACAGCCGAAACGGGGACTTTGCCTCCTCCTTTGCCATGGCGGGGGCCAAGGCATTGAAGATGGCCCCCCGTGCCATTGCCCAGATCATTCTGGACAACCTGGAGCTGGAGGGCACTCTGTTCCAGCGGGCTGAGATTGCCGGTCCTGGCTTTTTGAACTTCTTTTACTCCCCCAACTGGTACCAGCAGGTGCTGGGTGCGGTGGAGGAGGACCCCGCCGGATACGGCTCCAGCGATGTGGGCCACGGCCAGAAGGTGATGGTGGAGTTCGTCTCCGCCAACCCCACCGGCCCCATGCACATGGGCAACGCCCGTGGCGGCGTGCTGGGTGACACCCTGGCCAATGTGCTCTCCCGGGTGGGCTACAACACCTGGAAGGAGTTCTACGTCAACGACGCCGGCAACCAGGTACACAAGTTTGCCCAGTCCATCCACGCCCGGTACATGCAGATCATCCTGGGTGAGGACGGCTACGAGTTCCCCGAGAAGGGCTACCAGGGCGAGGACATCAAGGAGCTGGCCCAGGCCTTCTACGCCGTCCACGGCGACAGCTACAAGGACGCTCCCGAGGAGAAGTGGCTGGAGGACATGAGCGCCTTCGGCCTGGAGCGCAACATCCCCAAGATGAAGGCCGACCTGCTCAAGTATGGCATCGAGTACGACCAGTGGTTCCTGGAGTCCGAGCTGCACAACTCTGGCTATGTGGCCCAGACCGTGGACCTGCTGGCTCAGAAGGGCTGGACCTATGAGAAGGACGGCGCTCTGTGGCTGGACACCACCGGACTTTTGAAGGAAAAGTACCTGCGGGAGGGCAGAAGTCAGGAGCAGGTGGATAAGCTGGATTTGAAGGACGACGTGCTGCGCCGCGCCAACGGCTTCTACACCTACTTTGCCGCCGACATCGCCTACCACCGCAACAAGTTCGAAGAGCGTCACTTTGACAAGGTCATCAACGTCTGGGGCGCTGACCACCACGGCCACGTGGCCCGTCTCCAGGCCGCTCTGGACGGCCTGGGCCTGGACGGCTCCAACCGCCTGGTCATCGTGCTCATGCAGCTGGTGAATCTGCTCCAGGACGGCAAGCCCGTGCGGATGTCCAAGCGCACCGGCAAGGCCATCGCCCTCCACGACCTGCTGGACGAGATCAGCGTGGACGCCGCCCGCTACTACTTCAACAACCGGGCCTCCACCAGCCCCCTGGACTTCGACCTGGACCTGGCCGTGCGTCAGGACTCCGACAACCCCGTCTACTACGTCCAGTACGCCCACGCCCGTATCTGCTCCCTCATCGCCAACCTGGCCGCTGAGGGCGTGCAGGTGCCCGCCTGTGCCGACGTGGACGCCGCTCTGCTCTCCACCGAGGAGGAGCGGGGCCTTATCAAGACTCTGGCCCAGTACCCCAACGAGATCGCCCAGGCGGCCCAGCACTACGACCCCAGCCGCATCAACCGCTATCTCACCGGTCTGGCCGGGGACTTCCACCGCTTCTACAACGCCTGCCGCATCAAGGGGGAGGAGCCCCAGGTGCAGGCAGCCCGGCTCAAGCTGGCCCACACCGTGCGTCTGGTGCTGGCCAACGGCCTGGGACTGCTGGGCGTGACCGCTCCGGAAAAAATGTAAGTCCCGTTCCGCTTCCGCCCTCCGGCTTGCAACAGGAGGGCGGATTTTTGCGGAGGATTTGAAAAAGTGCACAAAAGAGCCTTTGGATTTTTATAGATTATGAATATAATATGGAGAAGTTCTAAAGAATCTATTAAGAAATGGAACAACCCCTTGCAAGTTGCGTCCAAAGGGAATAGAGTAGTACAACCGATCGGTGTGGAGACCGATGGGTTGGAGATAGAAGAATGAAAAAGAACGAAGAAAAGGATATGAGGTGTGAACTATGTTGATGATGCTACAGAAATTCTGCGGCGTACTCACCTTGATCTTGGCGGTCTTGTATGCGTATCAGGCGTTTTACGTCGTGGTGGGACTGCTGCGCCGGAAGTATCCGGTGTCCGGGCAGGCCAAGACGCTTCACCGATATGCAGTGCTCATCTCCGCCCGTAACGAAGAAGAGGTCATAGGTGAGCTCATTGAAAGCTTGCAACAGCAGGACTATCCCAAGGAACTGCTGGACATTTATGTGATTGCCGATAACTGTACCGACGCCACGGCCCAGGTGGCCCGCCAGGCTGGCGCTCATGTCTATGAGCGCTTTGACCGGGTGCGGGTGGGCAAGGGCTACGCCATGGACTGGTTCTTCCACCGCCTGGAAGAGGAGGGGAAGGGCGACGTCTACGACGGCTACTTTGTCTTTGATGCGGACAACATTGTGGACCCTGCCTTTGTGCGGGAGATGAACAATGTGTTCGACTCCGGCGACTATGCCGCCATCACCTGCTACCGCAACTCCAAGAACTACGCCTCCAACTGGATTTCCGCCGGCTACTCCCTGTGGTTCCTCCGTGAGGCCCGCTTCTTGAACTTCTCCCGCATGCAGATGGGCACGGGCTGCGCCATCTCCGGTACCGGCTTCCTGGTCTCTGCCCAGGTGGTGCGGGACAACGGCGGCTGGCCCTACCACCTGCTCACCGAGGACATTCAGTTCTCCATTGACTGCGCCGTCCAGGGCCGCCGCATTGGCTACTGCGACAAGGCTGTGGTGTATGACGAGCAGCCCACCACCTTCCAGCAGTCCTGGACCCAGCGGATGCGCTGGTCCAAGGGCTTCTATCAGGTGGCTGCCCGCTACATAGGAGGCCTGTTCCGGGGCTGCTTTACCCAGAAGAAGGGGCGCTTCGCTTGCTACGACATGATGATGACCGTGGCCCCCGGTATGCTGCTGACCATGGGCGTGCTGGGTGTGAACATCTTCATCTTCCTGTCCGCCCTCACCGAGCCCCGCATTGTGGCCACCGAGCTGGTGCAGGATTCCCTGCTCTTTGTCATGGATAACCTGTTCAACTTCTACCTGGTCATGCTCCTCTACGGCGCTGTGACCCTGGCGGTGGAGTGGAAGGCCATCCATGCCCGGGCTGTGGATAAGGTGATTTATCTCTTTACCTTCCCTCTGTTCATGCTCACCTATATCCCCATCTCTCTGGCCGCTCTGGTGCGCCGAGTGGAGTGGAAGCCCATTCGCCACAACTCTTCGGCCAGCTTGAAGGCCAAGAATGGCTCTTTGACTTAACGTTAGAAATGACTCCCTGGGGTGTAAGCTCCAGGGAGTTGTTTTTTGAACGTAGATGTCAGGGAGGGCCGGTCTTCTTTTGTTTCAAGGCATAGGCTTGCCAGCCTGGTTGGGACGCTTCCCGCTTGGGGTTCCTTTTGCTCGGTCAAAAGGAACCAAAACCCGCTTAGGGCGTTCCCCCCTAAGTACCCCCCCTGGGGTACGAGGCTGGCCCTGCGTCAAGACTAGGTTCGGCCCGTCACCCTTGATGTGGCCCCTGTCACTGCCACCACACCAGGCCACCTTGGGTAGCTGGCCCTATAACCAGGCGGTTTCCATGGCCGGGCCTACCCTGGAGAAGCGGCGTTCCCGCCGCCGGAAGCCAGGCTTTCGTTAGCTGGGAACAGCGGCTCACCAGGGTTAGGCCCTGGCAATAGAAGTACACCCACACAGAGGAGTCGTTGCTTTCGGTAGAATTTCCACGCTATCCATGTGACCCCACTAGCCCAAGGGCCGAAACGAGAAGGACGCAGGGACATCCAGTACCGCGGGGTGGATTCCACAAGGAGGGGGAAGGCCCCTCCTTTGGCGATTCTTTGGTGACTTTCTCATCGGGGAGAAAGTCACCCCAGCGGAGCGTCCCTGCCAGGGACGCAGGTCTGAGCCTGAGAAATGGGAGGAGCACCAGCTTCTTCACCAAAAGGCGTGGGCCAAAGTCCACAGAGATTTTTCCATCTGTGCGCCTTGGGGGCTTGCAATCTATGGAGGGTTATGGTATACTGCTATCGTAAGTAGGGTAGTTTAGGTAAGAGTGAGGCATCCGCCTCACTCTTTCTTTTCGGACAGAGGAAAGGAGCTGAGTGAACATGGCAAAAGTGACCGACGTGGTGGCCCAGCTGGCACAGCCCATCGTGGAGCAGGCCGGATGCACCCTGTGGGACGTGGAGTACGTCAAGGAGGCCGGAGAGTGGTTTTTGCGAGTCTACATCGACAAAGAGGGCGGTGTGGACATCAACGACTGCGAGGCGGTGTCCCGACCCCTGTCCGATCTGCTGGACGAGGCCGACCCCATCCAGGGCAGCTACACCTTTGAGGTGTCCTCTGCCGGGCTGGACCGCCCCCTGAAAAAGCCCGAGCACTTTGCCGCCTGCGCCGGACAGCAGGTGGATGTGCGCTTCTACCGCCCCGTGGACGGGCGCAAGGAGTACACCGGCGCCCTGGTGGGCTGCGACGGGGACGGCAACGTCACCGTGGATGACAAGACGTTTGAGAAAAAGGACGTGGCGCAGGTGCGTCTCCACGTCACATTTTAAAGGAGTTCATTGATATGGCCAAGAAAAAGACTGCTGCAAAGAGCATGGAGCTGGACGCCAAGGAATTCTTTGCCGCCATCTCTGACATTGAGAAGGAAAAGGGCATTCCCAAAAGTTACATGATCGACAAGATCACCCAGGCTCTGGTGGCCGCCTACAAGCGGGACCACGCCGGGATCACCGACAACGTGATCGTGGACGCCAACGAAGAGAAGTGCTCGGTGCGCATGTTCGTGAAAAAAGAAGTGGTGGAGGAAGTGACCAACCCCAACACCGAGGTTGCCATCGCCGATGCCCGCCGGGCTCTGCCCCGGGTGGCTCTGGGCGACGTGCTGCGCATTGAGATCAAGCCCAAGAACTTCGGCCGTATCGCCGCTCAGACCGCCCGCCAGGTCATCGTCCAGGGTATGCGGGAGGCGGAGCGCTCCATGATCTTCGACGCCTTCTCCGCCAAGGAGCACGAGATCATCTCCGGTGTGGTCACCCGTGTGGATGCCCGCAACGGCTCTGTGTCCGTGCGTCTGACCTCCGGGTCCGAGTTCACCGACTCCTTCCTCTCCGCCGACGAGCAGGTGCCAGGCGAGGTGGTCAAGGAGGGCGACCGCATCCGTGTGTATGTGGTGGAGGTGCGCCAGGCCAACCGTGGTCCTCAGGTGGTCATCTCCCGCACCCACCCCGGCCTGGTCAAGCGCCTGTTTGAGCTGGAAGTGCCGGAAATCTACGACGGCACCGTGCAGGTCATGTCCATCTCCCGTGAGGCAGGCAGCCGCACCAAGCTGGCTGTGTGGAGCGAGGACGAGAATGTGGACGCCATCGGCGCCTGCGTGGGCCCCAAGGGCCAGCGGGTCAACGCCGTGGTGGAAGAGCTGCGGGGCGAGAAGGTGGACATCATCAAGTACTCCGAGGACCCCGCCGAGTATGTGGCCGCCGCTCTGGCTCCCGCCGAGGTGCTCAGCGTGGTGGAGCTGGAGCCCGGCAAGCGCTGCCGTGTGGTGGTGCCTGACGACCAGCTGTCCCTGGCCATCGGCAAGGAGGGCCAGAACGCCCGCCTGGCCGCCCGCCTCACCGGCCTGAAGATCGACATCCGGCCCGCCAGCGACCCCGAGCCCGCCGAGGAGCTCATGGAGGAGACCGCGGAGGAGCCCGTGGAGGTCGTAGAGGATCAGCCGGAGCAGGCTGAGGAGCTGATGGGCGAGGAGGAGTAAGCCTCCCGTCCCACCGAACATGAATCATTGGGGGTGAAGGAGAATGCCGAAAAAAATACCCATGCGCCAGTGCCTGGGCTGCCGGGAGATGAAGCCCAAGGGTGAGCTCATTCGCGTGGTGCGCTCCCCGGAGGGGGAGATCTCCCTGGATTTTAAGGGAAAGAAGCCGGGACGAGGGGCCTATGTGTGCCCCAACCAGCAGTGTCTGGCCCGGGCCAAGAAGGCCAGGAGCCTGGAGCGGGCCTTTTCCGCCCCCATTGCCCCAGAGGTATATGAGGCCCTGGAGGAGCAGATGAAGGCGGGTGAGACGCCGTGAGCCCAAAGGCATTGAGACTGCTGGGATTGGCCCTGCGGGGCAACAACCTGGCGGTGGGCGAGCTCCCCGTGGGGGAGGCCTGCCAGACCCACCGGGCCCGCCTGGTGCTCCACGCCGCTGACGCCGCAGAGAATACGGTACGTCGGGCTTCCCGAGAGGCCCAACGGGCGGGGGTGGAGCTGGTGGCTCTGCCCTGCACCAAGGAGGAGCTGGGGGCGGCCCTGGGCCGTAACAGCTGCGCCGTGGCGGCGCTCACCGATAAGGGGCTTGCCGCAGCGGTGGCGGCGGACCTGGCCCAGACCAACGGCGACCTGGAGCCCTTGGCCCAGGCCCTGGCAGAGTCCAGCCGTGGAAAACAAACCAAAACTGTGGGGCGTCGTCGCACCCCACGCAACGCGAACTGATGGAGGTGGCCGATTTGAGCCTTACGAAATATAGCGCCCGTGACGTGGCCAAGGATTTTGGGGTACAGCCCAAGGAGATTGTGGGTGTGCTGGCCCAGCACGGGATGAGCAATGTCTCTCCCACCAAGACCCTCACCGACAAGGAACTGACGGTGATTTTTGAGCACCTGACCCAGAACAACCAGGTGGCGTCCATTGAGAGCATCTACGCCGACGTCTACCACGAGAAGAAGCCCGCGGCTCCCGCCGCCAAGGCCCAGGGCAACCAGGCCCAGCAGGCCGCCCCTGCCAAGCAGGGTGAGAAGGAGCCTGCCAAGGCCATCGAGCACAAGCCCCACAGCCGCACCCCCGAGAAGAAAATCGTGGACACCCGTAAGGGCGGCGGGGTGAACCTGGAGAAGTACGACCAGCGTCTGGAGGACCTGGCTCCCGATAAGGCCAACCGCATGCAGACCGGCAAGCAGAAGTTCCAGAACCGCGGCGGCAAGAACCGTGGCCAGAACTTCGGCAACAAGCGCAAGCAGGAAGAGGCGGAGAAGATGCGCCGCCTCCAGCTGGAGATCGCCAAGAAGACCCCCCTCACCGTGAAGATTCCCGACGAGATCGGAGTGGGCGAGCTGGCCAGCCGCATGAAGAAGACTGGCGCCGAGGTGGTCAAGTGCCTGATGAAGAACGGCATTATGGCCTCTCTGTCCGAGATCATCGACTACGACACCGCCGCCCTCATCGCCATGGAGCTGGGCTGCAAGGTGGAGAAGGAAGTCATTGTCACCATCGAGGAGAAGCTCATTGACGTCTCCGAGGACAAGGAAGAGGACCTGGTGCCTCGCGCCCCCGTGGTGGTGGTCATGGGCCACGTCGACCACGGCAAGACCTCTCTGCTGGACTATATCCGTCACGCCAACGTGGTCTCCGGCGAGGCCGGCGGCATTACCCAGCACATCGGCGCTTACCAGGTGGAGGTGAACGGTAAGCCCATCACCTTCCTGGACACCCCCGGCCACGAGGCCTTTACCGCCATGCGTGCCCGTGGCGCCATGGTCACCGACGTGGCCATCCTGGTGGTGGCCGCCGACGACGGCATCATGCCCCAGACCGTGGAGTCCATCAACCACGCCAAGGCCGCTGAGATTCCCATCATTGTAGCCGTCAACAAGATGGATAAGCCCACCGCCAACCCCGAGCGCATCAAGCAGCAGCTCACTGAGTACGGCCTGGTGGCCGAGGACTGGGGCGGCGACACCATCATCTGCCCCATCTCCGCCAAGACCGGTATGGGCATCGACAACCTGCTGGAGATGGTCACCCTCACCGCCGAGATGCGGGAGCTGAAGGCCAACCCCAACCGTACCGCCCACGGTACCGTCATCGAGGCCCGTCTGGACAAGGGCCGTGGCCCCGTGGCCACTCTGCTGGTGCAGAATGGTACCCTGAAGCAGGGCGACGTGATCATCGCCGGCATGGCCGTGGGCCGTGTCCGTGCCATGACCGACTACAAGGGCAACAAGGTCACCCAGGCCGGCCCCTCCGTGCCTGTGGAGATCATCGGTATGGGCGAAGTGCCCGGCGCCGGTGACGACTTCCACGCCGTGGCCGACGAGCGCATGGCCCGTGAGCTGGTGGCCCAGCGCAAGGAAGAGATGAAGAACGCCACCACCGGCCACGCCAAGCAGAAGGTGTCTCTGGAGGAGCTGTTCAGCCAGATTCAGGCCGGCGAGATGAAGGATTTGAACATCATCGTCAAGGCCGACGTCCAGGGCTCTGCCGAGGCCGTGAAGGCCAGCTTGGAGAAGCTGTCCAATGCCGAGGTGCGAGTGCGTGTCATCCACTGCGCCGTGGGTGCCATCAACGAGTCCGATGTGATGCTGGCTGCCACCTCCAACGCCATCATCGTGGGCTTCAACGTGCGTCCTGACAAGAACGCCGCCGACTCCGCCCACCGCAACAACGTGGATATGCGCATGTACCGCGTCATCTACCAGGCCATCGAGGAGATCGAGGCCGCCATGAAGGGTATGCTGGCTCCCAAGTTCAAGGAAGTGGCTCTGGGCGAGGCCGAGGTGCGCCAGGTGTACAAGATCACCGGCGTGGGCATCGTGGCCGGCTGCTACGTCACCGAGGGCAAGGTGGCCCGCAACGCCCAGATTCGTCTGGTGCGCGACGGCATCGTCATCCACGAGGGCGTTATGAACTCCCTGCAGCGGTTCAAGGACTCCGTCAAGGAAGTGGCCCGTGGCTACGAGTGCGGCATCGGCATTGAAAAGTACAGCGACATCAAGGAGGGCGACATCATCGAGGCCTTCCAGATGGAGCAGGTGCAGCAGTAATTACGCTCTATTTTTGTGTGGGGGCGGGCGGCAACTCGCCTGCCCCCACATTCCATATTTCAAACTGGAAGTGGTAATATGAAGCCCAAAGTATACATTGACGGCAAACAGGGCACCACCGGCCTGCAAATCTATGACCGGCTGGCCCAGCGCAGCGACATTGAGCTGCTGCTCATTGACGAGGACAAGCGCAAGGATGTGGAGGAGCGAAAAAAGCTCTTGAACGCCGCTGACCTGGTGTTTTTGTGCCTGCCCGACCAGGCGGCAAAAGAGGCGGTGGCCCTGGTGGACAACCCCAACACCCGCATCATCGACGCCTCCACCGCCCACCGCACCAACCCCGACTGGGATTACGGCTTTGCGGAGCTGTCCGAGAACCATCGAAACAACATCGTCATCTCCAAGCGGGTGGCAAACCCCGGCTGTCACGCCAGCGGCTTCATCGCCTCGGTATACCCCCTGGTGCAGCGGGGCGTGATTCCCGCCCACTTCCCCCTGACCTGTTACTCCCTCACCGGATACTCCGGCGGCGGCAAGAGCATGATCGCCGAGTATGAGCAGGAGGGACGGGAGGCATGCTATGATAGCTGCCGCATCTACGGCCTGACCTTGCAGCACAAGCACCTGCCCGAGATGCAAAAGATCTGCGGTCTGGACCGGGCTCCGGTGTTTGCCCCTGTGGTGGGAGACTACCCCCAGGGCATGGCCACCACGGTGCTGCTGCCCTGGGTGGACGCCAAGCTGGCCCATGAGGCCCTGTGCGAGCACTACGCCGGGCAGGCCCTGGTGAGCGTGGCCCCCCTGGGCGGGGACGCGCCCATGATCTACTCCAATGCCCTCTCCGGAAAGGACACCATGCGTCTGGTGGTGTACGGCCACGAGGGGCAGACCGCCGTCACTGCCGTCTTTGACAACCTGGGCAAGGGTGCGTCCGGGGCTGCGGTGCAGAATATGAACCTGATGCTGGGCTTTGACGAGACCTGTGGTCTGAGCCTGTAACCAAAGGAGGAAAACACTATGGCAAGCAATCGCCTGGGACGTATCAACGAGGAGATTCAGCGGGAGCTGTCCGCTCTCATCCCCACGGTGAAGGACCCCCGGGTCACTGGCCTCATCTCTGTGACCCGTGTGGAGACCACCCCCGACCTGCACTTTGCCAAGGTCTACGTGTCCGTGCTGGACAAGACCGAGGTGTCTGGGGTGATGAAGGGGCTCAAGTCCGCCGGAGGCTACCTGCGCCGGGAACTGAGCCGGACCCTGAACCTGCGCCACACCCCCGAACTCATCTTCGAGCGGGACGACTCCATTGACCACGGCGCCCACATCCTGGAGATGCTCCGGGACCCCAACGTGGTCAAGCCCGCCAACCCCGCCAACGCCCACATCGTGCTGGACGAGGAGGAGGGAACATGACCCACCAGGAAGCGGCTCAGTTTCTCACCGAGCACGACAACTATCTCATTTTGTCCCACAAGCGCCCCGACGGGGACACCATCGGCTGCGGTGTTGGCCTGTGCCACCTGCTGCGCAAGATGGGCAAGACCGCCTGGCTGCTCCCCAGCTTGGACGCCACCGCCCTGTTCCAGGAGTATCTGGAAGGGGTACAGGCTCCAGAAGGGTACACCCCGGACACCGTGGTGAGCGTGGACGTGGCCACCCTGGGGCTGCTGCCCCCCAATGCCCAGCCCTATGTGGGGCGCATTGACCTGGCCATCGACCACCATCCCTCCCAGGAGTTCTTTGCAAAAGAGACCTGCCTGGAGGCGGACAAGGCCGCCTGCGGCGAGATCCTCTGGGAGATCGCCCAGGACCTGGGTGTGATGGACGAGACCATCGCCACCCCCCTCTATGTGGCCGTGTCCACCGACACCGGGTGCTTTGTCTACGCCAACACCACCCCCCACACCCACCGGGTGGCGGCGGGGCTGATGGAGCAGGGCATTGACTTCAAGCGCCTGAACAAAAAGCACTTCCGCACCAAGTCCGTGGCCCGGATGCGCCTGGAGAGCCTGCTGCTCCAGGGCCTCTACCTGTGCCACGACAATACCGTGGCGGTGGCCACCCTGTCCCTGGACGTGATGGCCAAGGCCGGGGCCACCAACGACGACACCGAGGACATCGCCGCCTTTGTGGGTCAGTTGGAGGGGCTGCGCCACTCCGCCACCATCCGGGAGCTGAAGCGGGGAGAGTGCAAGATCTCCATGCGCACCAATGCCGACTACCTGGACGCCTGCGCCGTGTGCGCCCATCTGGGGGGCGGCGGACACAAGGCCGCCGCCGGCTGTACCGTCATGGGCAGCGTGGAGGAGGCCAAGGCCGCCATTTTGCAGGCCATTGACCAGGAATTAAACCGTAAGTAACCGGGGAGGAACACAGGATGCCCAACGGAATCATCATCATTGACAAGCCCCAGGACTGGACATCCATGGATGTGTGCGCCAAGCTGCGGGGCGTGCTGGGAGAGCGGCGGATTGGACACGCCGGGACCCTGGACCCCATGGCCACCGGAGTCCTCCCCGTGTTTGTGGGCCGAGCCACCCGGGGGGTGGAATTTGCCGAGCGGGGAGACAAGGAGTACGTGGCAGGGCTGAAGCTGGGCCGGGTCACCGACACCCAGGACACCAGCGGAAACACCTTGGAAGAGCACCCGGTGGCGGTGACGGCCGAGCAGGTGAAGGCGGTGCTGCCCCAGTTCACCGGGGACATTCTCCAGGTACCCCCCATGTATTCCGCCATTAAGATCAATGGCAAGAAGCTCTATGAGCTGGCCCGGAAGGGGAGAGAGGTGGAGCGGCCCGCCCGGCCCGTGACCATTCACTCTCTCACCCTGGAGGGGCAGACCGCCCCCGACGAGTTTACCATCCGGGTGAAGTGCTCCAAGGGCACCTATGTGCGCACCCTGTGCCACGACATTGGAGCGGCTCTGGGCTGCGGCGGGTGCATGAGCTCTTTGCGCCGCACCATGGCCTGCGGCTTTGCCCTCCAGGAGGCCCACCCCCTGGCCGAGGTGCTGGCCTGTGAGGACCCGGCGGGGCTGCTGCGGCCCACCGACTCCCTCTTTGCGGACTACCCCGCCCTCACCCTGGGCAAACGGGGGGCGGACCGGGTGCGCCACGGCGCTCAGGTGTGCCAGCCGGAGGCGGAGGACGGAACCTACCGCATTTACGGGCCGGAGGAGGAATTCCTGGCCCTGGGACGGGTGGAGCAGGGAAAGCTCCTCATTGTCAAAAGCTTTTTTCAACCCACTTGAACGGAGAGAGAACCATCATGGCAGAGAAACAACGAGTCATAGCCCTGGGCTTTTTTGACGGGGTACATCGGGGCCACGGGGCGCTGCTGCGCACGGCCCGGGAGCTGGCCGACCAGCGGGGAGCGATTGCCGCCGCCGTCACCTTCGACCACCACCCCCGGGACCTCATCCGGGGCGAGCCCACCCCCCTCATCAACACCCACCAGGAGCGGGCCGTCATTATGAAGCGGTACTACGGCACCGACGAGGTGCTGGTGCTCCCCTTTGACCGGGCCATGATGGAGATGCCCTGGCGGGAATTTGCCACCCACATCCTGTCCGAGCAGATGGGGGCCGTCCACGTGGTGGCGGGCCACGACTACCACTTCGGCTACAAGGGAGAGGGCAACGTGGATCGGCTGCGGGAGATCTGCGGGGAGATGGGCATTGGCTGTACCATCATCCCCCCGGTGCAGATTGACGGCATCACCGTCTCCTCCACCTACATCCGTGGACTTATCTCCCAGGGGGATATGGACCGGGCCTGTGAATTTTTGGGCCACCCCCACCTCATCAGCGGCACCGTGGTCCACGGCAAGCAGCTGGGCCGCACCCTGGGCATTCCCACCGCCAACCTGGTACTGCCCCTCAATGTGCTGGTGCCCGCCTTCGGGGTGTACGCCACCCGGGTGCATGTGGCAGGGGGGACCCACCTGGCGGTGACCAATGTGGGGGTGCGCCCCACGGTGGACGACTCCAACCAGGTCACCGTGGAGCCCTGGATTCTGGACTTCGAGGGCGACCTGTACGGCCAGACCATGGAGGTGGAGCTGCACACCCACCTGCGGGGGGAGCGGAAGTTTGACTCCCTGGAGCAGCTCCAGCAGGAGATTTTCCGCAATGCAGACCAGACCCGGGCGTTCTTTGTGGGAGCAGGAAAAGAGTAAATCTAGGTGGAGAAGCGTACTTTTCCATTTTATCGGCAGCCTAGGACCCTAGGCTGTCGATTTTTTGCCCTGGAAATGGGCACTATGCACAAAAACATAGGAAAAAATACCGTTTGGAATGTACAGGTAATTATAAGAAAATTCCTTGCAAATGGGCCTGGAAAGCAGTATACTGGATGGCAGGAAGCGACATTCCGGATTTTTTTGCGGCAAATTTGTTAAAAAAATAACGACAAGTCTGCCGCTCGCCTTTTGTAAAGTCGTGTTAAAAATATAACGTTCCACCGCAGTTTGATGGAAATTCGATGAAGAAAAGGTAGTCTGGATGTAAAATTTGATTGCAAGGAGGCAATCCACATGTCATTTGTGAAGTTTGAAAAGCAGGGCAATGTGGCCGTTCTGACCATCGACCGTCCCGAGGCCCTCAACGCCCTGAACTCTCAGGTCCTGTGCGACCTGGACGCCGCCATCTCCCAGGTGGAGGCCGACGACGAGGTCCGTGTTGTGGTGCTCACTGGCGCTGGCCGTTCCTTCGTGGCTGGTGCTGATATCGGCGAGATGGTGAACTTCTCCGCCATTGACGGCAAGAAGTTCGGTGTCCACGGCGGCTCCATCTTCCTGCGTCTGGAGAACCTGTCCAAGCCCGTCATCGCTGCCATCAACGGTTTCGCTCTGGGCGGCGGCTGCGAGCTGGCCATGGCCTGTGACATCCGCATTGCCTCTGAGAAGGCCAAGTTCGGCCAGCCCGAGGTGGGCCTGGGCATCACCCCCGGCTTCGGCGGCACCCAGCGTCTGCCCCGCATCGTGGGCATCTCCAAGGCTATGGAGCTGATCCTCACCGCCAAGGTCATCGGCGCTGCCGAGGCCAAGGAGATCGGCCTGGTCTCCCAGGTGTACGCTCCCGAGGAGCTGATGGACAAGGCCCTGGAGCTGGCCAACGCCATCTGCGCCAACGCCCCCATCGCCGTGTCCGAGTCCAAGCGCTGCATCCGTATGGGCATGCAGACCGACATCGCCACCGGCTCCGCTTTCGAGGCTGAGGCCTTCGGCGTGACCTGCGGCACCGAGGATAAGAACGAGGGCATGGGCGCCTTCCTGGCCAAGCGCGCCGAGAAGAACTTCCAGAACAAGTAAGGGCTCTCAAGAAAGTACCAAGTTCTTCGCCCATGCACTCGTGGGGCCCCGCAAGGCGGGGCGGCGCTAGCGCCGACAAGTGTTTTGGCCTGGGCCAAAACCTTGAAATCGACGGAATTGATTTCCGGCGATTTGAGTGAAATCATGGGGTCCCCGCACGGTGTATCACACCGGGTGGGGCGGGCATGGGCGCCTTCCTGGCCAAGCGTGCCGAGAAGAACTTCCAGAACAAGTAAGCACCTCTTGGAAGGTAAGCCCTCGGCAGAGTTTCGCCGTCCGCAGACGGCGAAAGAAAATGAAATCCGTATTTTCTGAGGACATGTGCATCAGAAAATACACTTCTCAGCCCGCAAACGTGCGAGCAAGGCGAGTGCGATGCAGCGGGCTGCAATCTCCTCGAGAAAACGCTTGCGTTTTCGAGACATAGCTGAGAAGCACTTCCAGAACAAGTAAGCTATTTCCCTTATCATATATTAAAACTGGTCATTCCAGTGAGGAGGAACTTATCATGAAGAAAGTTGTAGTCATCGGTGGCGGCACCATGGGTCTGGACATCGCCCAGGTCTTCGCTCGCAAGGGCTTTGACGTGGTGGTCCGTGACATTAAGGACGAGATCATCCAGGCTTCCGAGGCCCGTCTGAACAAGGGTCTGGACAAGCTGGTGGCCAAGGGCAAGATGGACGAGGCTGGCAAGCAGGCCATCCTGGACAAGATGTCCTTCACCACCGACCTGAACGTTGCTGCTGATGCTGACCTGGTGGTTGAGGCCGCCATTGAGAACCTGGAGATCAAGAAGTCCATCTTCGCTGAGCTGGACGCCATCTGCAAGCCCGAGACCATCCTGGCTTCCAACACCTCTTCCATCTCCATCACCGCCATCGCTGCCGCTACCAAGCGTCCCGACCGCTTCATCGGCATGCACTTCTTCAACCCCGCCACCGTCATGAAGCTGGTGGAGGTCATCCGCGGCGCCAACACCTCCGACGAGACCTACAAGGCCATCTATGACCTGTCCGTGGAGATCGGCAAGGAGCCCGTGGAGGTCAACGAGGCCCCCGGTTTCGTGGTCAACAAGATCCTGATCCCCATGATCAACGAGGCCTGCGACCTGCTGTACACCGGCGTTGCCACTGCTGAGGGCATTGACACCGCCATGAAGCTGGGCGCCAACCACCCCATGGGCCCCCTGGCTCTGGGCGATCTGGTGGGTCTGGATGTGTGCCTGGCCATCATGGACACTCTGTACAATGAGACCCACGATCCCAAGTACCGCGCCTCCCTGCTGATGCGCAAGATGGTGCGCGCTGGCCACCTGGGCCGCAAGACCGGCAAGGGCTTCTTTGACTACACCAAGAAATAATTTGCTCCCATCCGGGGGGCGGCAATGCCACCCCCCGGTCTCATACTGATAAGGAGGAAACATTCCATGGATTTCAAACTGTCCAAAGAACAAGAAATGATGCGCAAGCTGTTCCGTGAGTTTGCGGAGAACGAGGTCAAGCCTCTGGCTGCCATGGTGGACGAGGAGGAGATGTTCCCCGAGAACACCGTCAAGAAGATGGCTGAGCTGGGCATGATGGGCATCTACTTCCCCAAGAAGTACGGCGGCGCTGGCGCCGACGTGGTGAGCTACGCCATGGCCGTGGAGGAGCTGTCCAAGGTCTGCGGCACCACCGGCGTTATCGTGTCCGCTCACACCAGCCTGTGCTGCGCTCCCATCTACGAGAACGGCACCGAGGAGCAGAAGATGAAGTATCTGCCCAAGCTGTGCTCTGGTGAGTGGCTGGGCGCCTTCGGTCTGACCGAGCCCGGCGCTGGTACCGACGCTCAGGGTCAGCAGACCACCGCCGTGCTGGATGAGTCCGGTGAGAACTGGATCATCAACGGCTCCAAGATCTTCATCACCAACGCTGGCTTCGCCAACGTGTTCGTCATCTTCGCCGTCACCGGCACTGTGCTGGACAAGCGCGGCCGCAAGAGCAAGGAGATCTCCGCTTTCATCGTGGAGCGCACCGATCCCGGCTTCAAGGTTGGTAAGCACGAGAAGAAGATGGGTATCCGCGGCTCCTCCACCTGCGAGCTGATTTTCGAGGATTGCGTCATTCCCAAGGACCGTCTGCTGGGCAAGCAGGGCAAGGGCTTTGCCATCGCCATGAAGACCCTGGACGGCGGCCGTATCGGCATCGCTGCTCAGGCTCTGGGCCTGGGCGAGGGCGCCGTGGAAGAGGCCATCAACTACACCAAGGAGCGCGTGCAGTTCGGTCGCCGCATTTCCCAGTTCCAGAACACCCAGTTCCAGCTGGCTGAGATGCACACCAAGATGCAGGCCGCTCAGTTCCTGGTCTACTCCGCCGCTGCCAAGAAGCAGGCTGGCGAGAAGTACACCATGGACGCCGCCATGGCCAAGCTCTTCGCTGCTGAGGCTGCCAGCGACGTGACCCGTCGTGCCGTTCAGCTGTTCGGTGGCTACGGCTACACCCGTGATTACCCCGTGGAGCGCATGATGCGTGACGCCAAGATCACCGAGATCTACGAGGGTACTTCCGAGGTTCAGCGTATGGTTATCGCTGCCAACCTGGGCATTAAGTAATTGAGGAGGAAGAGCGCATTATGAAAATCATTGTCTGTGTCAAGCAGGTGCCCGACACCTCCGGCAAGGTTGCTGTGAAGGCTGACGGCACCATGGACCGTGCCGCTATGGCCACCATCTCCAACCCCGATGATATGAACGCTCTGGAGGCCGCCCTCCAGATCAAGGATAAGAACCCCGATACCAAGGTGGTTGTCATCTCCATGGGTCCCCCTCCCACGGAGTCCATGCTGCGTGAGTGCCTGGCTATGGGCGCTGACGAGGCTGTGCTGGTGTCCGCCCGTGAGTTCGGCGGCGCTGATACCTTCGCCACCTCCACCACTCTGACCGCTGCCATCCGCAAGATCGGCGTGGAGAAGGACGACATCGTGTTCTGTGGCCGTCAGGCCATCGACGGTGACACCGCTCAGGTCGGTCCCCAGATCGCTGAGAAGCTGGGCATTCCCCAGGTCACCTATGTCACCGGCATCGACTACACCGACGGCCAGCTCACCGTTCGCCGCGAGCTGGAGGATGGCTACATGACCATCAAGGTGCAGACCCCCTGCCTGCTGACCTGCATCAAGGAGCTGAACACTCCCCGTTACATGCGTGTGGCTGGCATCATGGATTGCTATTCCAAGCCCTACACCGTGCTGGACTTCAACACTCTGGTGGACGATCCCATGGTGGAGTTGGAGACTGTCGGCCTGAAGGGCTCTCCCACTCAGGTGTACAAGTCCTTCTCTCCCCCCGTCAAGGGCGCTGGCACCATGCTGGAAGGTGCCGACAAGGCCACCTGCGAGCAGCTGGTGTCCATTCTGGGCGAGAAGCACATCATTTAAGGGAAGGAGCACTGAATTATGGCTTTCAATAGTAAAGACACCGCCGCCTTCAAGGGCGTGTGGGTATTCTGCGAGCAGCGCGACGGCGTCATCCTGAGCACCGGCTACCAGCTGCTCAGCGAGGGCCGCAAGCTGGCCAACGATCTGGGCGTGGAGCTGTGCGGCGTGCTGCTGGGCCACGAGGTCAACGAGACCTACGCCAAGGCTCTGGGCGGCTACGGCGCTGACCGCGTGTACATCTGCGATCACCCCCTGCTGAAGGACTACACCACCGATGCCTACACCAAGGTCATCTGCGACCTGGTGGAGGACAAGAAGCCCGAGATCTTCCTCATCGGCGCTACCAACATCGGCCGTGACCTGGGCCCCCGTGTGGCTGCCCGTCTGAAGACCGGTCTGACCGCTGACTGCACCCACCTGGACGTGGATGTGGAGAAGTACAAGGCCTTCCTGAAGACCACCTCCACCATTGACGTGGACAACACCAAGTTCGAGGAGAACACCAACCTGAAGATGACCCGTCCCGCCTTTGGCGGCCACCTGATGGCCACCATCGTGTGCCCCGACTATCGTCCTCAGATGTCCACCGTGCGTCCCGGCGTGATGCAGACCCAGGCCTACAACGAGGAGACCGCTGCTAAGACCGTCCTGGAGAAGGTGGACGTGCAGCTGACCAAGGAAGACATTCACGTGGACCTGGTGGAGATCGTCAAGTCCGCCAAGAAGGCCGTGGACCTGATTGGCGCCGACGTGGTTGTCTCCGTGGGCCGTGGTATCAGCGCCGACCCCAAGCGTGGTCTGGAGATCGCTGAGGAGCTGGCCAACGTCCTGGGCGGCGTGGTTGGCGCTTCCCGTGCCGTGGTGGACGACGGCTACATCGGTGTGGACCACCAGGTTGGTCAGACCGGTAAAACCGTTCACCCCAAGATCTATGTGGCCCTGGGCATTTCCGGCGCCATTCAGCACGTGTCCGGCATGCAGGACGCTGAGTGCATCATCGCCGTGAACAAGAATGCCAACGCCCCCATCTTCGACGTGGCTACCTACGGCATCACCGGCGACCTGTTCAAGGTTGGCCCCATGCTGACTGAGGCCATTGCCAAGTACAAGGCTGAGAAGGCCTAAGTTGCATTTTTTAAGACTGGCTTCCCTTCGGGGAGGCCAGTCTTTTTCTATTTAGGCCACTTTTGGGCCTAAATAGAAAAAGACAATGAAGAATGATAAATGAAAAATGATGAATGCAGGCCCTTTTATGCAGTGCATCCCCAGACATACGCAGATGGGGCAAGCATGGGTAGGGGAGGGGCTTGCCCCTCCCAAATCTCCCAGGGCAAGGCCAGGGTAGCCACGGGCCGGGCAAGCCACGGCCCCTACGCAGCAAAACCGTTGGAAATACTAGGCATAGAGCAGGGGAAATGCTCGCTTTAGCAGAATAGAAAACTACCAGTTCCGGCCCTGCGTAATTTTGGAAAAAACCTGGAATCCCTTGCACCACAACGGGTTGAGGTTGTTGAAAACTTTGTGGAAGCTGTGGATAACTTCCTGTAATCTCCGGGTAAAGCCTGTGGGAAGGGAGGGCAAAGCGGGGAAAGGCCTTGACGGGTGTGGGCGGGCATGGTAAGATAAACCTGCTGTATGACTGACGGAAGTGGAGTGACCACGTGGAGTACAGCCGACGCCCATGTGCGCCGTATTGCCGACCGTCTGGGCGCACGAGAAATCAGTGCGCCCTTTTTTGTTTTTGTGGCGCAGGAAGGAGCATGGAAGATGAAAACAGACATTCAAATTGCCCAGGAGGCCCAGATGCTGCCCATCGGACAGGTGGCGTCCATGGCCGGGATTGACGAGAACCTGCTGGAGTATTACGGCAAGGTGAAGGCCAAGATCGACATCACCCCGTTGCGCAATGTGCCCCGGAAGGGCAAGCTGATTCTGGTCACCGCCATCAACCCCACCCCCGCCGGAGAGGGCAAGACCACCACCTCGGTAGGGTTAGCCGATGCCCTGCGCCGCATGGATAAAAACGTGATGCTCTGCCTCCGGGAGCCCTCTTTGGGCCCCGTGTTCGGCGTGAAGGGCGGCGCTGCCGGCGGCGGCTACGCCCAGGTGGTGCCCATGGAGGACATCAACCTCCACTTCACCGGCGACTTCCACGCTATCGGTGCGGCCAACAACCTGCTGGCCGCCATGCTGGACAACCACATTCAGCAGGGCAATGCCCTGGGCATTGACGTGAAGAAGATCACCTGGCGCCGCTGCGTGGACATGAACGACCGCCAGCTGCGCAACATTGTGGACGGCCTGGGTGGCCGGATGCAGGGTGTGCCCCGGGAGGACGGCTTCGATATCACCGTGGCCAGCGAGATTATGGCTGTGCTGTGCCTGGCCACCGGCCTGTCCGACCTGAAGGAGCGGCTGGGCCGCATGATCGTGGGCTACACCTACGATGACAAGCCCGTCACCGCCGCCGATTTGAAGGCCCAGGGTGCCATGGCTGCCCTCTTGAAGGACGCCATCAAGCCCAACCTGGTGCAGACCCTGGAGCACACCCCCGCTCTGGTCCACGGCGGCCCCTTCGCCAACATCGCCCACGGCTGCAACTCCGTCTCTGCCACCGACACCGCTTTGAAGCTGGCCGACTACGTGGTCACCGAGGCGGGCTTCGGCGCCGATCTGGGCGCTGAGAAGTTCCTGGACATCAAGTGCCGGGCCGCCGGGCTCACCCCCGACGCCGTGGTCATCGTGGCCACGGTCAAGGCTTTGAAGTACAACGGCGGTGTGCCCAAGACCGAGCTGGGGGCTGAGAACCTGGAGGCCCTGGAGCGTGGCCTGCCCAACCTGCTCAAGCACGTGGAGAACATCACCCGTGTGTTCGGCCTGCCCGCCGTGGTGGCCATCAACCGCTTCGCCAATGACACCGAGGCCGAGCTGAACCTCATCCGCACCCACTGCCAGGAGCTGGGGGTCAATGTGGCCCTGTCCGAGGTGTGGGGCAAGGGCGGCGAGGGCGGCCTGGAGCTGGCCGAGGAAGTGCTGCGCCTGTGCGACCAGCCCCAGGACTTCCACTACGCCTACGACCTGGACCTGCCCTTGAAGGACAAGATTCAGGCCATCGTGGAGAAGGTGTACGGCGGCGCTGGCGTGCACTACACCGCAGCCGCTGCCAAGGAGCTGGCCCGTCTGGAGGCCATGGGCTTTGACAAGCTGCCTGTGTGCATGGCCAAGACCCAGTACTCCCTGTCCGACGACGCCACCCAGCTGGGACGGCCCGAGGGCTTCACCATCACCGTGTCTAAGGTGAAGGTGTCCGCCGGCGCTGGCTTCGTGGTGGTGCAGACCGGCGACATCATGACCATGCCCGGCCTGCCCAAGGTGCCTGCCGCCGAGAAGATCGACGTGGACGAAAACGGCGTCATCTCCGGCCTGTTCTGAGATATAAAATGCGTTTGGCGGCCATCCCCCCACGGGGATGGCCGCCATTTTTGCGTCATTTTTTGCCGAACAGCGCCGCCTGCCGCTCCAAAAACAGCTGGACCTGTTCTTCGTCCAGGGTGTAAAAGGTGCGGTTTCCGTGGATGGTGCACTGCACCAGGCCGCAGTCAGAGAGCTTATTCATATGGTGGTGGATGGTGTTGCGGCTCAGGGAGAAGCGGGTGGACAGCTCCTGCACATAGGCGGTGCGTCCCCGCAGATAGCACAGAATGTCAAACCGGGTGGAGTCCCCCAACAGGCGGTAGGTTTCGCACACCTGGTCCTGGGCGGAGGTGCGGCCGCTGACCAGCTCCATGAGCTCTCGCCGCAGCACGCCGCCGTAGATGCGCACCTGGCCGGGGGCCTCGTCAAAGGTCAGGTTAGTGTCCGCCCCAAAGAGGAAGGGGTGAAGGGTGTAGGTGGTCTCCGGGGCGGGGCGCAGGTGGGACAGCTGGGTGAAAAACTCCAGCTGGGACAGGGGGGCGCACTGTTGGAGATAGGGGGCGGCCAGCTCTTCCAGCTGCGCCTGGTGTTCCTCCAGGTGGGCCACAATGGGGCGCAGGCACGCCAAGGCCCGCGCTCCCACCGCCCGGTGGTTGCGGGAGAGCTCCAGCAGGGCCACCTTGGTGGAGTCCGGGGCGTTGAGCCCCAGCACCAGGTCGGTGAAGACCTGGGCATCCATCCGGCGCTGGTTGGGCAGGTCGTCCTCGAAGATGCTGGCAATGCCCCAGACCACCTCCTCCCGGTCCAGTCCGTCCACCAGCTGGGAGAAGGCCTCCCAATCCCCCTGAAATCGGTCCAGCAGGGGATAGAGGAGGAAGAAGGCGGGAGAGCTGGAGCCGATGGTGTTGTAGGGGAAGCCCTCCAGGTTGCCAAACAGCGCCTGGATTTCCTTTTCCTCGGCAGTGACCACCCGGTCCAGCTGGTGGGTGAGGGCCTTGAGTCGCTCCAGGGCCTGGCACAGAGCGGGGCTGGGCAGCACCTTGCGCTGCTGAATGCGCTGCTCCATCTGGTCCCAGGTTTTGTTGCTGGCACGCCGTCCCAGATAGGCCAGTGCTTCCAGAATGAGGTTTGGTTTGTGTCGAATTATCATAGAAATTCCTTTCTGCCCCGGAGTTTCAGCTGATACGGTAAGATTGGCTGGGGCTTGCAGTTGACAATTTTTTGGAGAGTTGACAATTTCTCTTGACAAAGGGAATGGGTGGAGGTATCATTTGACCATGACATACGCCTATCGTACAAAACGAACGATGTCTATATGATAGCATGGCAGAGCCCTTTGGGCAATGGGGGTATGTGAGATTCAGATAGAAGGGAGAAGAACAATGGAAAAAGTCAGAAAAAGCATGGCAATGTTACTTGCCGTCATGATGCTGGCTGGCGCACTTCCCGGCGAGGCTTGGGCTGAGGGCACTCAGACCAATGAGCGCACGGTCCAGGCCCAGGAAGTGGAGTCCGAGTCCCGGGTGCAATACCAGGACGCCCAGGACGACAGCCAGCCCCGATATGCAGAGGATGAGGTGGTAACCGTCATCGTGGAGATGGAAGCTCCTGCTGTGATGGATTACTACCAGGTCAGCAGCTACGCTGCCTCTGTGGGCGACGAGACCAGCGCTGGTGAGGCGGTGTCTGAGTACCTGGCCTCCGCCGATGCCCAGCAGACCACCCAGCAGCTGCTGGACGATCAGCAGGGCATCATCGACCAGGTGACCGCTCTGGCCGCTCAGCAGCCTGCGGTGACCGATGCCACCGAAGAAAACAGCGGTGAGCCGGTTGGTACCATTGTAGGCCAGTGGGCCACTCTGGTCAATGCCATGGCTATCCGGGTGCCCTACAGCGCTCTGGATGAAATTCGCAACCTGGACGGGGTCAAGCGGGCCTATGTGGAGCTGGTGTATGACCGGCCCGAAGAGACCAGCGGCACCGTGGACGGGGACAAGGCCTGGTACTCCTACAGCTATGATAAGGTAGGGGTGGAAGGTGTCTGGAGCCAGGGCTACACCGGTCAGGGTATACTGGTGGCCGTGCTGGACACCGGCCTGGACCTGAAGTGGGGCGTGACCCAGAACGAGGATGGCACCCAGGGCCGCGGCGTGGTGCGGGTCCACGAGGCCTTCACCGACAACTCCTTTAAAAACGACCCCAGCGATGCCGAGAGCGGCTGGAATCTGCGCTACACCTCTGAGAGCCTGGCTGCCTTCCTGGAGGACAACCAGCTCAACTCCACCACGGGTGCCGATGGCGGCGTGATCGTGTGGGACTACAACGGTCTTTATAAGAACCTCAAGGTGCCCTACGCCTGTGACTACGCAGACGGCGACATCAACGTCCTGCCCACCTCCAGCGACCACGGCACCCACGTCTCCGGTACGGTGGCGGGCTATGCCGAGACCAGCGAGGGCGAGGTCATTTTCTCCGGCGTGGCCCCCGATGCCCAGATCATGATGATGAAGGTGTTCCCCGATCAGGACGGCGGCGCCCAGCAGTCTGTGACCCTCAACGCTCTGGAGGATGCTCTGGCCTTGGGCGCCGATGTCATCAACCTGAGCTTGGGTTCTGACAACGGCTTTGCCGACGATGACACCATGCAGAACGAGCTGTATGCCAAGATTGAGGCCGCTGGCATCGTGCTCATGACCTCCGCCGGCAACAGCAGCTACTCCTCTGCCAGCAACAACTATGGGGACAACCCCCTGACCTCCAACGTGGACACCGCTATGATGTCCTCTCCTGCCATTTACGACTCCAACCTGAGCATTGCCTCTCTGGAGAACTCCATCCAGGTACAGTCCTACCTGACCTGGACCAACGAGGACGGGGAAGTGCGGGAGATCTCCTACACCGACCCCTGGACCGTGGCCATGAAGGCCACCTTCGCCGACGGCAAGGAGTACCCCGTCTACCTGGTAGAGGGCACCGGTACCTGGAGCGACTACAACGCCGTGGGCTGGTACAATGAGTACTCCAATCAAAATGGCAAGACCGGCTTTGCCCTGGTCAAGCGCGGCGACCTGTCCTTTGCCGATAAGGTCACCAACGCCCAGTCCTTCTCCACTGTGGTCAACGGAGAGAAACGGGGCATTCTGGGCGTGCTGATCTATGACAGCGATCCCAATGCCACGGAACTGATCAACATCAGCGTGGAGAACACCAGCCTCACCAGCGCCTTTATCAACGGCCAGGACGGCGCTGCCATGGAGGCTGCCCTCAAGGCAGGTCAGTCCGTGAACATCGTGGTTCCCGACGCAGACAAGGCCGTGGAGAGCCCCACCGATGGTCAGATGTCCACCTTCTCCTCCTGGGGCGCCGGTCCCAGCCTGGAGCTGAAGCCTGAGATCACCGCCCCCGGCGGCAACATCTGGTCCACCATCATTGACCAGCTGAACACCGCCGACCAGGGCTACACCGGCAGCTACGGCATGATGAGCGGTACCTCCATGGCCGCCCCCCACATGACCGGTATTGCCACTCTGGTGCGCCAGTACGTGCAGTCCAGCGCAGCCTTTGCCGGCAAGGAGCCCGGTGAGGTGGGCGACATCGTCAACCAGCTGCTGGTGAGCACCGCCGTGCCTCAGACCGATACCAATGGCGTGTACTACTCTCCCCGTCAGCAGGGCGCCGGTCTGGTCAACGCCACCGCCGCCGTGGAGACCCCTGCCTACGTCACCGTGGACGGTCAGAACGTGGGCAAGCTGGAGCTGTTGGACGACCCCGACCGCACCGGCAGCTACGACATCACCTTTGATGTACACAACATTTCCGACAAGGCCGTGACCTACAATGTGGCCATCACCCTCATGCGCCCTGCCACCGAGACGGTGGACAGCGCCTGGGGTGAGCGGGACACCATGATGCACCAGGACGTGGTCATCAAGACTGTGGAGCTGGGCCAGGTCACCGTGGAGGCGGGCCAGACCGTCACCTTCTCCAAGACTGTGACCCTCACCGACAGTGAGAAGGCCCAGCTGGACCAGCTGTTTGAAAACGGCGTGTATGTGGAGGGCTTTGTCTCCCTCACCGACACCGCCGGCACCGCTCCTACCCTGGGCCTGCCCATGCTGGCCTTCTACGGCGACTGGACTGCCGCCCCCATCTTTGACCAGGGCGACTGGACCGACGAGGCCGAGGACGGCGAGAACGTGATGAACAACGAGTCCACCTGGGGCGTGTCCCTGATGGGCTGCACCATGATCAACTGGAGCTCCGGGGGGATCGTCGGCTACCTGGACCTGGGCCAGAATCCCTTTGACTCCGACGCTGTCATGAACCAGACCCTCTATCACGAGGAGAACATCACCATCTCGCCCAACGGAGACGAGTACTTCGACCGCATCGACGACTACATTCTCTATCAGCTCCGTGATGCCAAGATGATTGTGGTGCGGGTCACCGATGCCGAGACCGGTGAGGTGTACTTTGCCGACTGGAACTCTTACATCACCCGTACCCTGTACAACGCCTCTTACGCCACCGCCATTCCCCAGAGTGCCATGTACTACGGCCTCATTCCCACCTGGGACGGCACCGACCAGGAGGGCAACGTCCTGCCCAGCGGCACCCAGTGCAAGTATGAGATCATCGCCTACGGCGAGGGTGACTACGGCGACAAGGTGTACAACGAGGAAGTGGGCTATGACATCACCAACTTTGACGCCGTGGCCGCTGGGGAGCTCACTCCCACCTTCAACGGCCATGAGATGGACATGACCGGCGACGTGATCTCCTTCTCCGTCACCGTGGACACCGTGGCCCCCGAGCTGGAGAACAACACCGTCTCCATCTACGAGAAGAATGGCCGCACCTACATGACCGGCACCGTCTATGACGAGGACGGCTCTCTGGCCAATATCGAGGTCTCCCCCTATGTGGTCCGTACCTATAAGGACGGCTACGGCGATCCCAACTACTCCGAGGTGGGCGTGGATGCCACCAACGCCTTCCTGGTGGAGAACTTCTATGACCCCGCCGTGAAGACCCACACCTTCACCGTGGACGTCACCGAGTACGCCCACACCGTTGAGAGCTATCCCGGCGAGAACAGCTACTATGACTTCGAGTGGACCGGCAACGTGCTGGTGTCCTGCGGCGACTACGGCGCCAATGACCGCAGCTATGCCATCACCGTGGATTCCACCCAGGGCCTGGTGCTGTCTCAGACCTCCGCTCTGCTCCATCCCGGCAGCACCTTCGACCTGAGTGTCATCGACAACACCGACCAGGAGGGCGCTATGACCCGTACCTCCAGCAACCCCGAGGTGGTCACCGTTGACGATTACGGCCATGTCACTGCGGTGGCTCCCGGCCAGGCCGTGATCACCGTGGCCAAGGGCGACGCCAGCGCTACCTGCGTGGTGGCGGTGGAGGAAGTGCCCACCGTGGTGGAAGACTTCGACCTATCCATCCAGAGCTTTGACGGCCTGAAGCCCGACGGCCAGGTGGTGGTGAAGGTGGAAAACCTCCAGCCCGCCAATGTGGATCTCTCCGAGATTCGCTGGACGGTGTGGGAGGATGAGGACTACGCCGAGGACTATGCTGAGGGTCTCGTTGATGTGGACCAGTACACCAGCGATGGACTCTCCGGCGTGCTCTACCTCACCGTGTCCACCTCTCAGGAGGGCCTGGAGCTGCCCGAGGGCAACGGCCGCCTGGATGTGACCCTCAACGGTGTCACCCGTTCCATGGACATCAACTGGGACGACATCTACACCACTTCCGATCAGGACGACCTGGTCTCTGACATGGCCATGGGCGACCAGGTGGTATACGTGGATCAGGGCCAGACCGCCGAGCTGGTGGCCAAGTATCGCCAGAACAAGCTCCACGAGACCAGTGAAGTGCTCACCGAGCTCACCGGTCTGCAGCTGGACGGACCCGACTTCTACTATGTGGGCGGTACCTATGATGGCACCCTGGTCAACGAAGAGGGATATGAGCTGCCCGAGGAAATCCACCTGTACACCCGGTACAACTACGCCGACGGCTCCACCTACGATGTGGAAATCGTCAACTACAGCTGGTACCATGCCTATGACTATGACCCCGAGACCGGCGTGCTCCACGTCAATTACGCCCCCAACGGTGCCAACAACAACCTGGTAATCAAGGCAGAGGGTGTGGAATCCCAGGGCGCTGAGGCTGGCACCATGTCCGGCCAGACCTGGACCCGTCCCGATTCCCTGTATGGTCCCTTTGACTGGACCGTCACTTCCGGCAACGGCGAGCTGACTCAGGGTACGGTAGAGGACAACTGGGGCCAGGAGATCAATGCGGCTCTGTACACCCCCTCCGAGCCCGGCGTGAGCTACATCACCGCCACCACCAAGGACGGCCAGTACTCCGTCAATTTCGCCGTGGTATGCCAGGGCGTGATGGCTGATACCTTGGATTTGGACACCCACAGAATGGACCTGGAGGCTGGCCAGAGCCAGACCCTCACCGCCACTCTGAGCCCCGAGCCCACTCTGGCCGAGGATGCCCAGGTGCGCTACATCAGCTTCAACCCCGATGTGGCCTCTGTGGATGAAAACGGTGTGGTCACCGCCCACAAGGAGGGCTATGCCTACCTGAAGGTGGAGAGCGTGGCCGACAACCAGGTCACCAGCTACTGCGTGGTCAAGGTCACCGGTAACATGTATCAGGTGAAGTTCGTGGACGACACCGGCAACATCTACAAGCTGGTGGAAGTGGCCGAGGGCAGCTGCGTGTCCAAGCCCCAGGACCCCGTGCGGGAGGGTTACACCTTCGACGGCTGGTTTATGGACGAGGACGGCACCCAGGCCTACGACTTCAACACCCCTGTGGACGCTGACCTGACCCTGTACGCCCACTGGACCAAGGAAGACACCGAGCCCACCCCCAATCCCGGTGGTGACGGCGGCTCCCAGGGCGGCGGCAGCGGTACCGGCGACGGTTCCCAGACCGGGGGCAACACCAAGCCTGACGGTTCCGTCCCCGGCACCGGCGACGAGAGCAACCTGATTGTGCCCATGGCCACTCTGGTGTGCGCCATGGCAGGCGTGGCCGTGCTAAGCGTGGTGCGCCGCAAGGAAGAGGACTAAAACCGAACTTCCAAAACGCATAAAGGCGGGGCGGGATTTTTCCGGCCCCGCCTTGT
>NZ_SJOS01000080.1:0-4928 GCF_012027765.1 Pseudoflavonifractor sp. SW1122
GGGCCAGGAGGGAGCCAAGCGGGCCCTGGAAGTGGCCGCCGCCGGCGGACACCATATTCTAATGACGGGCAGCCCTGGGGCGGGCAAGTCCATGATGGCCAAGCGCCTGCCCTCCATTCTCCCCGATCTGACCCGGGAGGAGGCCCTGGCCTGTACAGAGATCTACTCCGTGGTGGGCCTGACCAGCCGGGAGCACCCCATGGTGCTCCGCCGCCCCTTCCGTGCCCCCCACCACACCATCTCGGCCGCCGGCATGGCAGGCGGAGGCACTACCCTGCGCCCCGGGGAGATCTCCCTGGCCCACAACGGGGTGCTGTTCTTAGACGAGCTGCCTGAGTTCCACTCCGACGTGCTGGAGGTGCTGCGCCAGCCCCTGGAGGACGGGAGCACCCAGATCACCCGGGTGTCCGGGACGGTGACCTACCCCAGCCGATTTATGCTGGTGTGTGCCATGAATCCCTGCAAGTGCGGCTGGTACGGCCACCCCTCGGGGCGGTGTACCTGCTCTGAGCAGGCGGTTCGGCGCTACCAAAGCCGCATCTCCGGTCCCATGCTGGACCGCATTGATATCTGTGTGGACGTGCCCGCCCTGGAATACCACGAGTTGGCGGGACAGTCCACCCCCGCCGAATCCTCGGCGGACATTCGGGCCCGGGTCAACGCCGCCCGCGCCATCCAGCACGTCCGCTTCGGCCCCCACGGCCCCACCTGCAACGCCCATATGGGCCCCCAGGAGCTCAAAGCGTACTGCCAGTTGGACGACACCTGCCAGGCCATGATTCAAAGCGCCTATGAAAAGCTGGGCCTCACCGCCCGCAGCTATGACCGCATCCTCCGGGTGGCCCGCACCGTGGCAGACCTGGACCAGTCGGAGCACATCCAGCCCCACCACCTGGCGGAGGCCCTCCAGTATCGGCCCCCGGAACACTTACAGGTGTGAGCGATCCACCATTTCCGCCCCCCATGCGTGGCGATACATACAGGAAAGGAAGATCCATAATGGTACACAAGAAGGCACGTTCCTCCAAAAAGAAAACCACGGCCAAGAAAGTGGTCAAGAAAGCCCCCACCCCGGCCCGTACCGTTGCCCCGGTGGCCGAGCCTGTGACCGCCGTGCAGCCCACGGAGCCCGCTGTGGTGGAAACTCCCACCGCTGCCAAGCCCGCCGCACCTGCCGCACCCAAGACCCGAACCAGCACCCGCAAGACCACCACCACCCGGAAGAAGCCCGCCGCTGCCGCCAAGAAGCCCGCTCCTGTCGCTGAGGAGCCCACCCCTGTGGTGGAGGAGACCGCCCCCGTCGTGGAGGAGGTCACTCCCGTCGTGGAGGAGGTCGCTCCCGTGGTGGAAGAGACCGCTCCCGTCGTGGAAGAGACTACCCCTGTCGTGGAAGAGACTACCCCTGTCGTGGAGGAGCCCGCTCCCGTGGTGGAAGAGGCTGCCCCCGTGGCGGAGGAGCCCGCTCCAGTCGTGGAAGAGGCCGCTCCTGTCGTGGAGGAAGCCGCCCCTGCGGAAGAAGAACCCGCCCCTGTTGAAGAGGAAACCGCTCCCAGTGTGGAAGAAGATGTATCACCTGTTGTGGAGGAGGTCAAACCTATGTATGAGATGTCCAACCTGCCCCGGAGAAGCATTGCCTTCATCGGCTCGGAATGTCACCCCTTTGTCAAGACTGGCGGTCTGGGCGACGTGATGTACGCCCTGCCCCGTCAGCTGGTGAAGCTCAACTGTGACGTGCGGGTGATTCTGCCCCGCTACGCCTGCATCCCCCAGAAGTTCCAGGAGAAAATGGAGTACCGGGGCGAGTTCTACATGGACCTGGGCAACACCGGGCGCAACTACTATGTGGGAATTATGGAGTATGTCTGTGACGGCGTGGTGTACGACTTCATCGACAACCAGGAGTTCTTCTCCTCCGGCAATCCCTACACCAACCTGGTGGACGACATCCCCAAGTACTGCTTCTTCAGCAAGGCCGCTCTGGCTGCTCTGAACTACTTAAACTGGATTCCCGACATTGTCCACTGCCACGACTGGCAGGCGGGTCTGGTGCCGGTGTATCTGCGCACCCTGTTCAAGGACTCCCCCGTGGGCCACGCCCAGTCCATCCTCACCATCCACAACCTGCGTTTCCAGGGCATTTACAACATCCCCACCATTCGCTACTGGTCCGGCCTGCCCAATGAGGTGTTCCAGATGGGCGCTTTGAAGGACGGCTATCAGGACGCCAACATGCTCAAGGGCGGCATCGCCTACGCCGACCGGGTCACCACCGTCAGCGGCACCTACGCCGGGGAGATTCAGACCGCCGAATACGGCGAGCACCTGGAAGGCCACCTGCGCTACCACAGCGGTAAGCTGCGTGGCATCGTCAACGGCATTGACTACGACATGTGGAACCCCGCCACCGACCCCGCTCTGGCAGAGCACTACGACCTGGGCAACGTGCTGGACCACAAGATGGCCAACAAGCTGGCCCTGCAAAAGGAGCTGGGCCTGGAGCAGGACGAGGGCAAGTTCGTCATCGGCCTCATCTCCCGCCTGACCAACCAGAAGGGTCTGGACCTGGTCAGCTCCATCATCCCCATGGTGCTGGACGGCAACACCCAGGTGGTGGTGCTGGGTACCGGCGACCGGGAGTACGAGGACACCTTCCGCTACTATGAGAGCGCCCACCGCGGCACCTTCTGCGCCTGCATCCAGTACGACGAGGCCCGGGCCCACCGCATCTACGCCGGCGCCGATGCCCTGCTGGTGCCCTCCCGCTTTGAGCCCTGCGGCCTGACCCAGCTCAACGCTATGCACTACGGCACCCTGCCCATCGTCCGGGAGACCGGCGGCTTGAAGGACACCGTGGAGCCCTACAACACCTTCACCGGAGACGGCAACGGCTTCACCTTCGACCGTTACGACGCCGGGCTGCTGCTGGACGCCATCAACCGGGCCAAGACCCTCTATTTCACCAACCGCTATCACTGGGACGAGGTGGTCCAGCGGGACATGGCCAAGGACGTGTCCTGGGAGAATTCCGCCCGTCAGTACAAGGATCTGTATCTGGAGCTGACCCAGTGGTAAGAGTCCAAATGGCCCCAAATCCCCCAAAAATACGGTGTCATATCCCCGCCGCAACTGGCAGTTGACAGATTTCCAGCCCTGTTTGGTGGCCTGCAACCGTGGGAGGTGCTACCATGAGACCATCAAAAGCGACGGGAGGCACACCTATGATTTTAGGAGATAAGATCACAAATTTGAGAAAAAAGGCCGGGTGGTCCCAGGAGGAGCTGGCCCACCAGCTGGGAGTGTCCCGGCAGGCGGTGTCCAAGTGGGAGAGCGGCAGCTCCATCCCAGACCTGGACAAAATTCTCCGGCTCAGCCAGCTCTTTGACGTGAGCACCGACTACCTGCTCCTCGACGAGATGGAGCCGGAGCTGCCCCAGGCAGAGCCGGAACCTGCCCCCATTCTGGATGGGCCCCAAGTCCCGGTCCACCACATCACCCTGGAGCAGGCCAACACCTACCTGGACACGGTGCGAGGGGTGGCCAGTAAAATCGCCCTGGGCGTGTTCCTGTGCATTCTCTCCCCCACCGCCCTCATTTACCTGGGCGGCCTGTCCAGCGAAGAGGGCCGCTTCACCCTGTCCGAGCCTCTGGCGGGCGGGGTGGGCATCCTGGTGATGCTGGCCCTGGTATCCGCCGCGGTGGCCCTGTTTCTCTTCTTTGGCAGCCGCCTGACCCCCTACGAGCACCTGGACAACCAGCCTGTGGAATTGGCCTATGGGGTGGACGGCGTGGTGAAAAAGCGTCAGGCCGAATACCAGACCACCCACCTGATGCTGCTGGTGGTGGGCATCACCCTGTGCATTCTCAGTCTGGCCCCGCTGATGATTCTTGTGGCCATAGACGAGGACGGCATGGCTCCCATCATCGGCCTCATCCTCATGTTTGTGTTGGTGGCGGTGGGGGTGTTCCTGCTGGTGCGCACCTGCATCATCGCCGGAAGCTTCCAGCGGCTATTGGAGACTGGGGACTACACCCGGGAGCACAAGCGGGAGGAAAACAGCCCTCTGACCACCATCTACTGGGGTCTGGTGCTGGCCATCTACCTGGGCTGGAGCTTCTGGACCATGGCCTGGGACCGCACTTGGATTGTGTGGCCGGTGGCGGCGGTGCTGTACGCCCCGGTGCGAAGCATTGCAGGGTTGCTGACCAAAAAATAAGACACATCGGGCAGGAGAAGGCGTTCACCTTCTCCTGCCCGATACTTTTTAGCCCAATACCGCCCTGTACAAGACTGACTGGAGGATTGTTCTTCTAAATGGCCTAGGCGCAGGCTTGCCAGCCTGGTGGGGACGCTCCCCGCTGGGGGTTCCTTTTGCCCGGCCAAAAGGAACCAAAACCCGCTTAGGGCGTTCCCCCCTAAGTACCCCCCTAGGGTGCGAGGCTGAAAATGCGTCAAGCCTATGGTCGGCCCGTCACCCTTGCTGTGGCCCCTGCCTCTGCCACCACACCAAGCCACCATGGCAACTGGCCCTATGACTGGGTGGTTTCCACCTCCGGGCCTACTCTGGAGAAGTGGCGTTCCCGCCGCCGGGAGCCAAACCTCCGGCAACTGGGAACAGTTGCACACCAGGGTAAGGCCCTGGCGGTAGAAGCATAATGTTCCACAACAAGCAGGTGCATTCTGTGGAAATTCCATGCCATCTATGTGACCCCACCGGGCCAAGGGCCGAAAACAGGAAGGTGCACCCTCTACCCAGTACCGCGGGGTGGATTCCACAAGGCGGGGGAAGGCCCCGCCTTTGGCGATTCTTTCCCCAATTTCTCATCGCTGAGAAATTGGGCCCAGCGGAGCGTCCCTGGCAGGGGCGCTGGTTTCCGCCTGAGAAATTGAGAATCTATTTCATGGTTTGGAGCAGAAAGCAAAATAAAAA
>NZ_SJOS01000081.1:0-4111 GCF_012027765.1 Pseudoflavonifractor sp. SW1122
TCAAAAAAAGGTTCGGAGGAACGCATGCGTTCTCCGAACCTTTTTTTGGTTTCTTATCAGCCTTTCATTTCCGCCAGCTCTTCGCTGGGGGCCAAAGGCAGCGTGACCATGGCCTTGAACAGGTCTCCGTCGATCTCAATCTGGAAGGTACCCTTTTGCAGCTCGGTCATGGACTGGGCAATGGACAGGCCTAAGCCGCTGCCGTCGGTGGACCGGGACTCGTCGCCCCGGACAAACCGCTCCATGAGCCGCTCCACCGGCACGTTCAGGGCCTCCCGGGAGATGTTCTTCATGGACAGGGTGGCGCTCTTGTCATCGTAGTGCAGCTCCACATACACCCGGGAGCCCTCCAGGGCGTACTTGGCGCAGTTGCCCAGCAGGTTGTCCAGCACCCGCCACAGTCTTCGGCCGTCCGCCATCACCCACACCGGGTGGTCGGGCAGGGTGCGCACCACCGCCAGCCCTGCGGCCTGGAGCCGTTCCTCGTACTCGCCCAGGGCCTGATCTGCGATTTCTCCCAGGTCCAGCCGGGCCAACTCCACCGACAGCACGCCGGTGGACGCCTTGGAGGCCTCCACCAGGTCCTCGGTGAGCTTTTTCAGGCGGTTACTCTTGCGCTCCAGCACGTTGATATACTCCTCCACCCGCTCGTTGGCCATGGGCTCCTTTTTCAGCAGGTCCACATAGTTGATGATGGAGGTGAGGGGGGTTTTCAAGTCGTGGGAGACGTTGGTGATGAGCTCGGCTTTGAAGTGCTCGCTGCGCATCCGCTCCGCCACCGCCTGGGAGATGGACTGGCCCAGGTTGTTCAGCTGCTGGGCGTGCTCCCGCAGGTCGTGGGGCATATGGTGGCAGGAGATCTGCACGTTCAGGTTGCCCTTGAGCAGTTCCCCGGTACAGCGGCGAATCTGCTTCCAGCAGTGGGCCCAGCTACACAGGTACACCACCAGCACCACGCTGATGACCACCCAGAGAAACACGGCATTGCTCATCAGCAACACCAGCGACACCAGCATATAGAGACAACCTCCCATTCCCACACGCCAAACCAGGGGAATGGTACGGCGGGCCATCCCCAGAATCTTTTTTATCCGTCCCCAGGCCCACCACAGCAGGGTGCTGCGGACCAGGGTATGGCTCTTAAGGCGGGCGCTTACGGTGGTCAGCAGCCCCGCAGTCATCGCGGTCATGGCCGCCATTCCTCCTCCCACCAGCAGTAGCTGGAGCTTCATGGGCATTATCGTATATGTGATATCCATAATGGCGTCTTCCACCAGCCCGCTCACCGGGTAACTGGCCAGGAGAAACAGAGCCACCAGAATCAACTCCCCGGGCAACCGATGGAACCAATTCAAATAGACGCCCTCGGTACCCTTGCGGCATCCGGCGCCCACGCACAGGAACACCAGCATGGCAATGCCCACCGCCACGCACACCAGGTTCAGCACCAGCATGGCCACGTTGTGGTTTTTCCACCAGTCCAGACCCAGATAGGCCTTGGCGTAGGAGTCCCCCTCCACGGCCAGGGACGTGTTCACCCACAGTACCAGGTCCAAAGCCACGGCACCCTCAGTCCAGCCCTCCTCTGCATTGATGGTCCAGCCCCCGGCATCCAGGTCGTAATGATAGCCGAAGACGTTGGACCTGATGACGTTTTGCACCGACGGGGCATAGGCAAACACCCCGAACTGGGTGGTGATGCGCAGCATGTCGCCCTTACCTTCCCCGTCTAAGTACACCGCTGTCAAATCCACGCTGCTGGGGTCCTCCCGGTACTGCTGCACCGCTGCACTCAGTTCATAGGCCCAGGTGTCGCTCTCCACCCGCTGAGGACTGGCGGGCGGGTTGCGGATGGTATCCACCACATCCGCCCACTTGGTGCCCACGTCACTGCGCACGTCCATCTCCAGGTTGGAGACGTAGTATTCCCCCCAGTAGATGCCCTCAGGCTGGGAGGGACGGGCCTGGGTGGTATTCCCCTGGAGGACACCGCCCTCCGGGTCCAGCAGCTGCCAGCGCAGGTTGGTGTTGTTCCACTGGTACTGCTGCTCCAAATCCGACTTCATCTGCTGCTCATAGCTGCTCAGAGACCCCAGCTCCTGCTCGGTGTAGAGGAGGTCCAGCAGGTAGCTGATCTGTTGCAGGTCCTGGTTTTCCAGGTATCGGATGGTGTAACCTCCCGCTGCCGAGGTCTGGCCCCAGATCACATTGAGATTCACCATCTGGTAGCAGCCCATCACGGCCGCAATGGCAAAGGTCACCACTGCCAGCAGGAACGCCCCCGCTTTCAGCACCGGGTTTTCCCGTGCTCTCATACCATCTTCTCCATTTTATAACCCAGGCCCCACACCACTTTCAGATAGTGGGGGTTGGCCGGGTCGATTTCGATTTTCTCCCGCAGGTGGCGAATGTGCACCGCTACGGTGTTCTCCGACCCCAAAACCGGGTCGTTCCACACCAGCTGATAGATCTGGGCAGTGGAGTACACCCGCCCGGGGTTCTTCATCAGCAGGTGGAGAATGTTGTACTCAATGGGGGTGAGGTTGATGACCTCGCCGTCCACCCGCACCATCTTGGCCGCGTCGTCCAGCACCAGGGCCCCGTTGCGCAGCACGCCCTGCTCGTCGCCGCTCTGCTTGCCACCCAGGGTGGTGTAGCGGCGCAGCTGGCTCTTGACCCGGGCCAGCACCTCGATGGGGTTGAAGGGCTTGGTGATATAATCGTCCGCCCCGATGTTCAGCCCCAGCACCTTGTCGCTGTCCTCGCCCTTGGCGGTGAGGAGAATGATGGGGATATTCCCCTCCTCCCGCATCCGGGCGGTGGCGCGAATGCCGTCCATTTTGGGCATCATCACGTCCATGAGCACCAGGTCAATGCCGCCGGCTTCCACGGCCTCCAGGGCCTCCTGTCCGTTGTATGCCTCTACGGTCTGATATCCCTCACTGGTGAGGTAAATTTTTAACGCAGATACAATGTCATGGTCATCATCACAGATTAGAATCTTGTACATCCTTCCATGCCCTCCCGCTGTTTCTGATCTGCTTCTATACTACCAATCTTCCCCTTAAGTTGCAACCACTCAAAGTATTAAGATATGGTTAACACATACTGGGAAATCTTTGCCCTGCGACGTTTCTCCCCCTTCATTGACTTTTTGCTCGGTATTCGGTATACTATACCCGACTCTTGCGACTAGAATTTTACTAAATACGCCCATAGGGCATGGAGGTAGGAATTATGAAGGGTATTATCTTGGCTGCCGGACGGGGCACCCGTCTCTATCCGATGACCCGACCCGTCTGCAAACCCCTGCTGCCTGTCTATGACAAGCCGCTGATCTATTATCCCCTGGCCGTGCTGATGCAGGCCGGCATCCGTGACGTGCTGGTGATCGTGCCCCCCGGAGAGGTGGACACCTTTGCCGCTCTGCTGGGCGACGGCTCCCAGCTGGGCATGAACATCCAGTACACCGTGCAGCCCGTGGCCCGTGGCATTGCCGACGCCCTGCTCATTGGCCGTGACTTCGTGGACGGGGACGACGTGTGCCTGGTGCTGGGCGACAACATCTTCTGGTCCCCCAACTTCCAGCAGCTTTTGAAGCAGGCCGCTGACAACAACCAGGGCGCCACCGTCTTCGGCTGCTACGTGGACGACCCCCGCCCCTTCGGCGTGGTGGAGTTTGATGAGAACGGCAAGGCCATCTCCATTGAGGAGAAGCCCCAGAACCCCAAGTCCAACTACATCGTGCCCGGCCTGTACTTCTACGACGGACAGGCTATGGACATCGCCGCCAACCTCACCCCCTCCGCCCGGGGCGAGCTGGAGATCACCGACGTAAATCTGGCGTATCTGCACCAGGGCCAGCTCCAGGTGGTGCCCATGGAGGACAACTACGTGTGGCTGGACGCTGGCAACGCCGGCAGCATGCTCCAGGCCGCCCAGACCATCCACGACCTGCAGGGCCAGGATCACTATGTGGGCGTCATTGAAGAAATCGCCTACCGGGAGGGCTGGATCTCCCACGACCAGCTGCAAAAGCTGGGCCAGGAGCTGTCCATGACCGAGTACGGCCAGCACCTGCTGTCTCTGTAAGCCCAAACTAGCAAGATAA
>NZ_SJOS01000082.1:0-3591 GCF_012027765.1 Pseudoflavonifractor sp. SW1122
AGATGGCCTGTATTCCCCTCAGGAGGAAACAGAGGGCATCTGCCTCCACATACAAAAGGAGGATTGATACTATGGGAAGACGCAGACCATCCGGGGACGGTATGGTTCGCAAACGGGAAGATGGTCGCTGGGAAGGCCGCATCGTCATCGGCCACAAAGAGAACGGCGACTCCATCTTCCGCTACATCTACGCTAACACGCAAAAAGAACTGACAGCCAAACTCCGACAAAACATTGACGCCTATCAGGGCGTGGACTTGACCGAAGAAAGCAAGATGACCCTCTCGGCGTGGCTGGATCGCTGGTTGGAGCAAATGGCCTCCGTGCTTCGCCCCAATACCCTGGAGCGTTACCGCAACAGCCTGGACCACCACGTCAAGCCTTACCTGGGACAAAAGAGGCTCACTCAAATCACCTCAGATGACTTACGAAAACTCTACGATACCTTAAAAAGCCAGGGCAGAGTGCATCCCCATCCAGGGCAGCACCGTGGCCTCTCCCCCACCACCGTCCGCAGCATACACAACACCCTCCACCATGCGTTGAAATCTGCGGTAGACCAAAGACTGATGCCCCACAACCCCGCCGATCATATGAAGCCTCCCAAAGTGGCCCACAAGGCCATGAAGGTTCTCAGCGATGCGCAGATGGAGCAATTCCTGGATGCAGTGGCCCAAGACCCCATCTGGCACAACTTCTTCTACACAGAGCTGACCACTGGGCTTCGGCTGGGGGAAATCTGTGGACTGATGTGGTCTGACTTGGATGAGCGAAAGGGAATTCTGCGGATCAGCCGCACCTTGCGCAGAGAAAAGGGTGGACGACTGGTGGCGGGCGACACCAAGATCTACGCCGGTACCCGAACCATCGTTCTCCCTGCCAGCACAGCGGAGCTGCTGACTATCCGCAAACGGCACTCCTATTCCCCCTGGATCTTTCATAATCCCCTGCAGCCGGAGGCCCCTATGAATCCCAGCACGGCCTACCACCAACTGAAAAAGATTCTGGTGGAAACAGGACTGCCCGACATCCGCTTCCACGATCTCCGCCACACCTTTGCCACCCATGCCCTATCCAGCGGCGTGGACGCAAAAACCCTGTCCAGCATCCTGGGTCACACCAAAGCCAGCTTCACTATGGACACTTACACCCACACCACCACCCAAATGCACCAGAAAGCCGCCGAAATTGTGGGCGGCTTCCTCACCGATTACTTAGGAGAGGAGATGGCTCCATGGCAAAACGCAGAAAACGTGGCGACGGCAGCATCCACCTGAGAAAAGACGGGCGCTGGGAGGGGCGATATGTGGTAGGACGCAACGAAAAAGGATTGCCCATCACCAAAAATGTCCTGGCCAAAACCCAAGCAGAGTGTGCAAAAAAGCTGGCCCAACTGCGAGAGCAGCTGGAAGCACCTGCACCGGAACAGCCCAAGGCAAGTGTGCGGCTGGGTGATTGGCTCAGTCACTGGTACCAGGACTATAAGAAGCCCAACCTGCGCCCCAACACCCAGATGTCCTATGAGCGGCGCATCTATCAGCACATCATCCCTGCTCTGGGAGAAATCCCCCTGGACAAGCTGACCACCGGAGATATCCAGCAATTCTACACCCAAGCCAAGCAGGGCGGCAGACTGCTGCGGACAGAGCTCTATGGGGAAGGCTTGTCCGACCAGACCATCCGGGGCATCCACACCACCCTCCACGGGGCATTAAAGCAGGCAGTGGAGGAACACCTCATTGCCCGCAATCCTGCGGATGGGTGCAAACTGCCCTCTGCCAAGGGCAGAGAAATGCAGGTACTGACCCCGGAGGAGATCCAGCGGCTTCTCATTCAAGCCAGAGAGGATGGGTGCTACGAACTGCTCCTGCTGGAGCTGTCCACCGGCTTGCGCCGAGGCGAAATCTGTGCTCTCCAATGGGATGACCTGAATTTCAATACCGGAGCCCTGCGGGTAGAGCGGCAGGTGCATCGGGTGCGAGGAGAACTGGTGGTGTCCCAGCCAAAGACGAAGGCCTCCAACCGCAGCGTTGTCCTCGCCGCCCCGGTTCTGGGTGTCCTGGAAGCCTACCAAAAGACCTGTACCTCTCGGTGGATGTTCCCCTCCCCAGTGAAGGAGGACTCCCCCATGGACCCAGCGGCAGTGCGGAAGCGATTGTCCACGGTTCTGGAACGGGCCGATTGTAAGCACATCCGCTTCCACGACCTGCGCCACACCTTTGCCACCGCCTCCCTGGAACACGGCATGGATGTCAAGACCCTCTCCACCATCATCGGCCATGTGTCCAGCACCACTACCCTAAACATCTACGCCCATGTCACCGACGAGATGCAGCGCACCGCAGCGGCAAAAATTGATCAGGGGATTGGAAAACGCACCTCCCCGCACCCCATCGAAACTGCGCCTCGAAAACCCGCCCCCAGCACCTTTCAACCCCACAAGGGCAAGCGCCGCAAGCCAGGCACCGGTTGTATCAGCCAGATCAACGACCATCTGTGGGAAGGCCGCTACTCCCCCATCTGGCCAGACGGCAAAAAGCACGCCCGCAATGTGTACGCCCAAACCAGAGAGGAATGTGAGGGGCTGCTGGCAGACCTGATCCAGCAGATGAATGCGGAGATCGCCGGGGAAAAAGAACGGCTAAAGCAAAAGAAAAAGGTGAGCTAAGACGTAGCAAGGCCTCTGGAGTCAAGCGCTCCAGAGGCCAATTTTTCTCTGTCTGTGGCTGGTTGTGTGGTCAATCAGGAACTCACCTATTTTATCCCGGCGATAAAGTTCCGTAAATACAACAAAACCGCCCTTTTCTCAACGAAAAGAGCGGTTATTGTGGAGCTGCTAGGCAGATTCGAACTGCCGACCTCATCCTTACCAAGGATGCGCTCTACCGACTGAGCTATAGCAGCAAATGGCGACGCGGAAGGGACTTGAACCCTCGACCTCCGGCGTGACAGGCCGGCGTTCTAACCAACTGAACTACCGCGCCATCTGGGGGAATCTATTTAATCAGCTTCCGCTGTTATTTTTGTGGCAGGGGCAGAAGGATTCGAACCCTCGGCACTCGGTTTTGGAGACCGATGCTCTACCAGCTGAGCTATACCCCTGTATGGTGGGCCTTCAGGGACTCGAACCCGGGACCGACCGGTTATGAGCCGGCTGCTCTAACCAACTGAGCTAAAGGCCCATGTCGTCGATCTGTTCTGTCTACATGAGCCGTCACAAACCTGTGACGGCTCATGCACAGAAATGGCTCCCCCTGTTGGACTCGAACCAACGACCCTGCGGTTAACAGCCGCATGCTCTACCAACTGAGCTAAGGAGGAATATTGAGAGGCTTGAGAAGCTCAAACCTCTTTGTGTCGGCACTACCTATCTTCCCGGGCCGTCGCCAGCCAAGTATTTTCGGCGCAAGTGAGCTTAACTGCCGTGTTCGGAATGGGAACGGGTGGACCCTCACTGCAATCAGCACCGACTAAGTCGACACAGACCTTTTGATCTGCACTGAACATTTGACATATTACCAGGTTTCTCTGGTTTTGTCAAGTGTTTTTCCCCATTTTTTTGGGGTTCCCACTTAGGTGTGCCTCACACCT
>NZ_SJOS01000083.1:0-3187 GCF_012027765.1 Pseudoflavonifractor sp. SW1122
ATGGATATCAACATTCAAGAGATTGAGTGTTGATATCTGGTTTCAATCGAGACCAGAATTCCGCACCTTGAAAACTGAACAATGTGATAATTCCAGATGGAAGAGCAAGCAACAGAGTAGATTTTTAATCAGAATGGCAAAAGTCATTTCTGTCAATGGGTAATAACAATTAGCCAAAAAATAACTCTGAAGCCTGCATGATTCTATAAGAGAACTAAGTGTTTTCTAGGACCAAACCGTTCAAAAGCCCAGCGAAGCGGGTTTTGAACGGAGAGGAGCCGCAACGGAATGATTGAGCTTTCGTGCTTGCGCGGAAGCGAAAGATATGAAGTTTGCGGCGACGAGGTCAAGCTAATAAGAGCGCAAGGGGAATGCCTTGGCATCAGGAGCCGATGAAGGACGTGGCAAGCTGCGATAAGCTTCGGGGAGGCGCAAACAGCCTTTGATCCGGAGATTTCCGAATGGGGAAACCCGGCAGTGCAATACACTGTCATCCTGCGTTGAATCAAATAGGCGTAGGAAGGGAACCGCCTGAACTGAAACATCTAAGTAGGGCGAGGAAGAGAAATCAACCGAGATTCCGCTAGTAGTGGCGAGCGAACGCGGAAGAGGGCAAACCGGTGGATTTATCCACCGGGGTTGTGGACAGTCATTTAACAGAGGTTATCTAGGAGAACGGCATGGGAAGGCCGGCCATAGCGGGTGACAGCCCCGTATCCGAAAGAGAAGGCTGTGAGACTGGATCCAGAGTACCGCGGGACACGTGAAACCCCGTGGGAAGCTGGGGGGACCACCCTCCAACCCTAAATACTACCTGATGACCGATAGTGGAGCAGTACCGTGAGGGAAAGGTGAAAAGGACCCCGAGAGGGGAGTGAAATAGAACCTGAAACCTTGTGCTTACAAGCACTCAAAGCCCGTTAAAGGGTGATGAGGTACCTTTTGTAGAATGGTCCGGCGAGTTATTGTTACTGGCAAGGTTAAGGTATTCAGTACCGGAGCCGCAGCGAGAGCGAGTCTGAATAGGGCGTATGAAGTCAGTGGCAATAGACCCGAAACCGGGTGACCTATCCATGAGCAGGTTGAAGTGGAGGTAAAACTCCATGGAGGACCGAACGCACGCTCGTTGCAATGATCGGCGATGACTTGTGGATAGCGGTGAAATTCCAATCGAACCCGGAGATAGCTGGTTCTCCCCGAAATAGCTTTAGGGCTAGCGTTGTTTTAGATTACTGGAGGTAGAGCACTGAATGGGCTAGGGGGCGATAAGCTTACTGAACCCTATCAAACTTCGAATGCCAGCTAATTGATGAACAGCAGTCAGACTGTGTGAGATAAGTCTCATAGTCAAAAGGGAAACAGCCCAGACCCACAGCTAAGGTCCCAAATATACGCTAAGTGGAAAACGATGTGGAGTTGCGAAAACAACCAGGATGTTGGCTTAGAAGCAGCCACTCATTAAAAGAGTGCGTAATAGCTCACTGGTCGAGTGACTCTGCGCGGAAAATGTAACGGGGCTAAGCGTATAACCGAAGCTTGGGCTTGTCGTAAGACAGGGGTAGGGGAGCGTCGAATATGGGGTGAAGTCGCATCGGAAGGAGCGGTGGACTGTATTCGAGTGAGAATGCCGGAATGAGTAGCGAGAATCATGTGGGAATCATGATGGCCGAAAATCTAAGGTTTCTTGGGGAAGGTTCGTCCGCCCAAGGTAAGCCGGGAGCTAAGGCGAGGCCGAAAGGCGTAGTCGATGCACATACGGTTGAAATTCCGTAGCCACCGAACTTTAAGCACACTGACACTTTGGAATAGCCGGACCCGGGCGTTGGTTGACCCGGGCGTAAGGGACCGAACTATAGTAGGGAAGCCGGCGATGTCCAGAGGCGAGAAAAGGTGTGAGGTATACTAAGGTGCCCGTACCGCAAACCGACACAGGTAGATGAGGAGAGAATCCTAAGGCCAACGGGAGAAGGGTTGTTAAGGAACTCGGCAAAATGACCCCGTAACTTCGGGATAAGGGGAGCTCCCTAAGGGGAGCCGCAGAGAATAGGCCCAAGCGACTGTTTACCAAAAACACAGGTCTATGCTAAATCGAAAGATGACGTATATGGGCTGACGCCTGCCCGGTGCTGGAAGGTTAAGAGGAGGGCTTAGCGCAAGCGAAGGTCTGAATTGAAGCCCCAGTAAACGGCGGCCGTAACTATAACGGTCCTAAGGTAGCGAAATTCCTTGTCAGGTAAGTTCTGACCCGCACGAATGGCGTAACGATTTGGGCGCTGTCTCAACAGCCCACCCGGCGAAATTGTTGTACTGGTGAAGAAGCCAGTTACCCGCAACTAGACGGAAAGACCCCATGGAGCTTTACTGTAGCTTAATACTGGAGTTCGGTAATTCATGTACAGGATAGGTGGGAGACTAGGAAGCATGGGCGTCAGCTCATGTGGAGTCACCCTTGGGATACCACCCTTGGATTGCTGGGCTTCTAACCTGCGGCCGTGAATCCGGTCGGGGGACACTGTTAGGTGGGCAGTTTGACTGGGGCGGTCGCCTCCTAAAAGGTAACGGAGGCGCTCAAAGGTTCGTTCAGCACGGACGGAAATCGTGCATTGAGTGTAAACGCATAAACGAGCCTAACTGCGAGACCGACGGGTCGAGCAGTAACGAAAGTTGGAGTTAGTGATCCGGCGGTATGCAAGTGGAAGTGCCGTCGCTCAACGGATAAAAGCTACCCTGGGGATAACAGGCTGATCTCCCCCAAGCGTCCACAGCGACGGGGAGGTTTGGCACCTCGATGTCGGCTCGTCACATCCTGGGGCTGTATTCGGTCCCAAGGGTTCGGCTGTTCGCCGATTAAAGTGGCACGCGAGCTGGGTTCAGAACGTCGTGAGACAGTTCGGTCCCTATCTGTTGCGGGCGTAAGAGATTTGAAGAGAGCTGTCCTTAGTACGAGAGGACCGGGATGGACATACCTCTGGTGCACCAGTTGTCCTGCCAAGGGCACAGCTGGGTAGCTACGTATGGACGAGATAAACGCTGAAGGCATCTAAGCGTGAAACTCCCTCTAAGATTAGATCTCTCATCCTTTATGGAGTAAGGCTCGACGTAGACTATGTCGTTGATAGGTCGGAGGTGGAAGCGCTGTGAGGCGTGTAGCTGACCGATACTAATTAGCCGAGGGCTTGACCTACAA
>NZ_SJOS01000084.1:0-2990 GCF_012027765.1 Pseudoflavonifractor sp. SW1122
GAGAGCCGCTGCACAGAGCTTGTATTTGTCCATGTTCACACCTCGTTGTGTTCAGATTTACGGGGTATTGTATCAGACTTGGGGTGGAAAAGTCAACACAACCGGGTCGAAAGGGGGGACAAAAAGGGTGCGCCTCCCAAATATCGGGGAGGCGCACCCTGGGGTCATTCTGCCAGCTGTTTTACCAGTCCGTGGAGAAATTCGGTCACCGTGGGCCGGGCCTTGCCTCCGCACATCTGGGAGACCTGGGCCTGGCACCGGGTACAGCACAGGGAGATGGCGGTGCGCATGGCGCTGTCCACCGCTCCGGGGTTCATGCCGAAGAACCGGGCCACCTCGGGATAGAGCCGCTTGGTGGCCATGTCCAGGTAGGTGTCGTCGGCCTGAATGAGATGCACGCTGTACACCAGACAGTGGTACCCCTGATAGTTTCCCATCAGGCCTAGGGAGCGCAGCTTATTCTCAACAGTCGGGTCTACCATGGTCTCTCGCTTCTTTCTCTCTGTGAAAATCTTAACATATGTTTATGTTACAGGGAGAAGAGGAGAATGTCAAGAGAGGGTGAGGTCTCCCTCCCGAATCCAGCCAATCCGGCGCAGCAGCAGGCCGAAGGCCCAGGTGAGCACGGCGGGGAGAATGAAGCAGATGAGGGCCATGGCCACCCAGTCCATGGCGGTGATGGCGGCTTTGGCTCCGTTGGCCACGTCGTTGACCCACCCGGCGTATACCCCAATGGGGCCCACCATGCCGCAGGTGCCCATGCCCGAGGCCACGCCCCCAGAGGGGTCATTCATCTGGAACTGGAACACGCAGGTGGCCAGAGGTCCCGTGATGGCGGAGGTGAAAATGGCGGGCAGCCAGATGCGGGGGTTGCGGACGATGTTGCCCATTTGCAGCATGGAGGTGCCCAGGCCCTGGCTGATGAGGCCGCCCCACCGGTTTTCCCGGAAGGAGAGGAAGGCAAAGCCCACCATGTTGGCGCAGCAGCCCGCCACCGCAGCGCCGCCCGCCAGCCCGGTCAGGCCAATGGCGGCGCAGATGGCCGCCGAGGAGATGGGGAGGGTGAGGGCCACGCCGATGACTACAGATACCAGAATGCCCATCCAGAAGGGCTGGAGCACGGTGGCCCACTCCACAAAGTTGCCCACAGAGGAGGCGGCGGTGCCGATGGCGGGGGCCCACCAGGCGGACAGGCCCACACCCACCAGAATGGTCACCAGGGGGGTGACCAGAATGTCAATTTTGGTCTCCTTGCTCACCAGCTTGCCCAGCTCGGCGGCGATGATGGCGATGAACAGCACCGCCAGGGGACCGCCGGCTCCCGACCCGCCGTCCAGAGTGGTAGAGCCCAGGACGTTGGCGGCGTAGCCCACGGTGACCAGGGAGAAGAGCACCAGGGGAGGGGCTTTCAGGGCGTAGCCGATGGCCACGGCCATGGCCGCCCCGCTCATGGCGGAGGCGTAGCCTCCCACCGTCACCAGCACCTCCAGCCCCAGCTGTTTGCCTAAGGTATTTAAGATGGTACCGATGAGCAGGGAGCAGAACAGGCCTTGGGCCATGGCCCCCAGGGCGTCAATGCCGTACCGCTTGCCCGAGATGACAACGTCCTTTCGGGCCAGAAACTCCTTGAATTTGGACATGGGATTTCCTCCTTCTTTCTATCCATACAGGTGTCATGACACCAGTGGGTTTTATTATACGAGATTTTTTTCCCTTGTCAATGTGCATGTTTCACAACTCTCCTTGCCAGGGGCGGCGGAAGCGTGCTATACTGATATTCCCCCGCTGTGGGGGTTGATACCGAGTTATAAGGAGTATTCCACCATGAATGAGAAGGAAATCGGCGAAATTCGCCGCCGCTTTAAAGATGACCGCAATGCCATCGGCTCCATCCGGGGCTGTTATGTCAATGAACTCAAGCACATTGTCTCCCAGTTCAACCAGCCCCTGTCCATGCTCAGCGAGGACGAGCGGGACATGTTCCTGGGGGTGCTGCGCAAGACCCTGTCGGGCAAGCTGGGGAAGAACCTGCTGCCCATGGAGTTTGAGACCCAGCAGGTGGCCTATGGGGAGGAGCACAAGCTGCTGATGACGGTGCGGGACTCCGCCTTGAAGGATGACGCCGCTGTGGAGGAGCTGTTCCGCCGCATTGTGGAGACGGTGGAGCTGGAGGGCAGCTATCTCATTCTGCTCATTCAGGACAGCTACGACGTGCCCTACCGGGGCAAGGACGGAAGCCGCCAGGACGACGGGGGCAATGAGGTGTACCGCTATATTATGTGCTCCATCTGCCCCGTGAAGGAGACCAAGCCCGCCTTGAGCTACTACATGCGGGAGAATGAGTTCCACAACCGCCAGATGAACCACCTGGTGAGCCCCCCCGCTCTGGGCTTTTTGTTCCCCGCCTTTGACGAGCGCAGCACCAACCTGTATGGGGCACTCTTTTACACCAAGGACACCAAGGCCAGCCAGGAGGCCATGTGGAGCGAGCTGTTCCGCTGCCAGCCTCCCATGCCTGCCCAGGCTCAGAAGGAGACCTTCCAGACCATTTTCAGCGAGGCCCTGGAGGGTCAGGGCAGCTATGAGGTGGTGGAAGGGGTGCACCAGCAGCTGCGGGAGATGATGGAGGTCCATAAGGAGAGCCACGAGCCGGAGCCGCTCACCCTGAACCACGGGGAGATGGCGGGTGTGCTGCGCTCCTGCGGGGTGCCCGCCCACTGCGCCGAGGAGTTCGGGCGCAAGTTCCAGGAGGCCTTTGGGGAGGAGACGGCCATCAATCCCGCCAACGTCATCCAGCCCAAGCAGGTGGAGGTGGCCGCCGCCGACGTGACGGTGCGTCTGCCCGCCGAGCAGAGCGACCTGGTGTCCACCCGGGTCATCGACGGGGTGAAGTACATTTTGATCCGTGCCCAGGACGGGGTGCAGGTCAACGGCGTAGATATCGCCATTGAGGAATAAGAGAAGGAGGAAGCCGGGGGCTTCCTCCTTTT
>NZ_SJOS01000085.1:0-2749 GCF_012027765.1 Pseudoflavonifractor sp. SW1122
GTGTGTATGATTTTTTTACTTTTCCCTACCATATCCCGAAAGAATATTCCTTCTGTTAGTTCCATTCGTGGCTGAGAATCCGCATCATAACAAAATCGCTGTACTCATTGTTGTAGTAATACGCCTCTTCCAGAATACCTTCCTGCTTGAATCCGATTTTCTTGTAGAATTCCAGCGCATCGGTATTCAATCCAACGACTCCGATGGAGACACGATGCATGTCATACTCATGGAACGCCATATCAAACATGATACGAATGGCTTCCGTCCCGTACCCTTTATGCTGCATCTCCGGATCGGGAATGATAATCGTCAGGTCCGTCTGGTGCCATGCCGGAAACATGCGCAGCAGACCCGTCTCACCAATCAGATTGCCGTCCAGGTCGGTAATGGTAAACCAAAGCGAGTCTTTGGATTTATGGTTGACGGTAATGCAAGTTTTCATCTCTTCCTCGGTGGTAGGCTTCTCAAACCCACATTGAAACATAACCTGCGGCTGATTGAACCAATAGGTATAAAACGGCACATCTTCTTCTCTTTGCTCCCGCAAAATAATCCGTTTCCCTCTGACCTCTTTCTTCATATATTTTCATAAACCTTTCTTTTGCTTCGACAAGTCTGGATTTACCCGTTATTTAGAGCCTTCTGTGTCCAATCAGTCGTTTTCGCTGCTCCCACCATACAACTGCTCTATTTTTATCACATTTTCTTGCGAAGTGTGCGTCTATATGTGGGTCCATCCGGGTCCGGAGGCGTCAGGACCTCAAACAGCCCCTCTTTGACAAACTGCTCGATTCGCTGGGCAATCCAGGCATCTCCAATCCCAAGCTGGTACTTGCCCAAGATGACGCCAATGGCCCTGGCTTCCACAAATTCTCTCTCCTGGGTCTTCAATTCTCTGAGAATATAGCTGTCATACACCTCTTCCGGGGCACTTTGCAGTCTGCCATTGAGGTAAATCCGCAGCGGTGCATTCTCTTTTTGAAGCTCACTCCACCGCTGGGCACAGGCCTCTACCAGCGCAGGTTTCCCCTCCCGCTGCAAGGAGAGATACTTCCCCCATTCACCCGGCCCCAGTTCTCCACAGCCTTGATACGTGCGAACCGTGGTGTCCTCCTGATCGTTCCACGCTGGAATCTGGATCAAATAGACCGCTCCCCGCTGTTTCAAGGGGTGCAGTTGGGCCATCAGCCAGTGCATGCCACACATTTCATCCGGATTGTGGCTATACCATACCCGCACGTCTTCTCCCCCGGCGCACCGGGCCAAGACGGAAGCCAAATCCCGCCGGGCGCTTTGTAACTCTTCCTCCAGTTCCTGCTCCATGTCTTCCCGGGGCCAGACCGAGGCGAGCTTCTTCAAAGTGGCACGTCTCTGCTCCCCCGGTTCTGTCTCCGTGATCTCGCCCACGCTGAGGGCCAGATCGAAACAGTAAATATCATTTCTCTCACTTCCCAGAGAAACGGCGTTTTCCCAGTCCCGACGGGCCCGTTCTTCCGCCTGCATCTGGGCATCATGGAGCTCTTCCTCTGTGGGTTGGTCGCCCTCCACAAACGCCACAGCAGCGCCGCTACGATATGGTCCCACGCCATAGCTCTGCGCCACTCTCCGGCTGCCATATGCACTTCGACTAAAGACGACTTCCAGCATATCAATAGCCCCCCTACTTTTTTTCGTGTTGATGTTCCATCATTATACCACGTAGAACAGCCGCCGTCAGGACTTTTTGTGTTGGGGCGTTTTGTAAACCAGTCATTGACAACAGGTGGTGGACAAGACCGTCCAACCGATATATTCTAAGAGAGAAAGGTGGATACTTCTATGGAATTAAAAGACAAATTGAGAGCTTTGAGATCTGACTTTCACTATTCTCAAGAGGATATCGCAGACTATCTTCAAGTGAGCCGACAAGCGGTCTCACGATGGGAAACTGGTGCCGCAATGCCCTGCACCGAAAATCTAATCAAGCTGTCCCAGCTCTATCAGGTCTCACTCTACGAGCTGGAAGACGGCGCGGTAGAACACCTGTCCTTTCAAGTAAAACTCTTAAATCACTTGCTAAAAACAACGGTTCCCCGCAATGTTCTCAATCAGAATATCGAATATATCGTTATGGAACATGGGTGGTCACAGGAACAATATGACAAGCTGAATTTGTTTTTGGTCCAAGCTTGGAACGATTATCCGAAATGGACCGTTGACTATTTTAGAACGAATTTACAGGAAGTTCTCACGACCAACGTCTCCACCATTGTTTTGTATCAAATACTAAACGCCTATTCTTCTTTCACGCAGCGAGCGCTGACCCCAGATTTCAACCTGTACCCTTCAAAAAACGCAATTCTTCGCCAACTGGATTCCTTATCCTCTCAAATTCTTCCCTCCCCCATCCAAAGTTTTTTCCGCCGCTTACAACAGCACGGATTGAAGATCGACCAGTTATCAGAAAAAGAACCGTCCTATATCGGAGCTTCCGCAGGCTGTGGGTTCTCTCTGCACGGGTGGGAAGAGGAGATCGAGATTTACCTTTTTGATCCATCGGACACACAAAGCATCGCAACAATTGAAAACCTACAAAACATCCAATCCAACAGGCCTTTGACGCTATATCTGGGCAAAAATTCAAAAATCGAACAGGCCATTGACGGGTATGCCTATCACCAGGGACTGCTGCTATGTCAGTATCTCTATCACCCAGCCAAAGATCTATTGCGAAAGGCACTTCATTCCTAAGAATGAAGTGCCTTTT
>NZ_SJOS01000086.1:0-2655 GCF_012027765.1 Pseudoflavonifractor sp. SW1122
CCGCACGGGCCAGGACCGGAGCACCAGCTGGATGGTGGCCTCGGCCCTGTCGGTGCTGCGCTATCTGTGTATGCTGGTGACCCTGTTTTTGCCGGGGCTCTACGTGGCGGCGGTGCTCTACCACCCGGAGCTCATCCCGGTGAAACTGATGCTGTCCATCATCTCCGCCAAAGCGGACGTGCCCTTTTCCACCCTGGCGGAGGTGCTGGTGATGCTCATCGCCTTTGAGGTGGTGCAGGAGGCGGGGCTGCGTCTGCCCGCCGCCATCGGGCAGACGGTGTCCATCCTGGGTGGCCTGGTGGTGGGAAGTGCGGCGGTGGAGGCCAAGCTGGTGTCCCCGGCGGTGCTGGTGATGGTGGCCATTGCGGGCATTGCCGGGTATACCGCCCCCAGCCAGGACTTCTCCGGGGCGCTGCGGCTGTGGCGGTTTGGCATCGCTTTGGCTGCCGGGGTGGCGGGGCTCATCGGGCTGGTGCTGGCGGGGATGGCCCTGGTGTACCACCTGGCCTCCCTGGAGAGCTTCGGGGTGGCCTATCTCACCCCCTTTGCCTCCTGCGGAGGCAGCGGGGAGCGGGGGCACGTGGTGTTCCGCCAGCCTCTGCCCTGGGTGAAGACCCGGCCCCGGTACCTCAATCCCCAGAACAGGAGGAATCAAGGTTGAAACGGATGTGGATGTTGGCCCTGTCTCTGGCCCTGGTGCTGTGCGGCTGCGCTCCCACCGCCCGGGAGCCGGACCAACTGGCTCTGGTGCGGGTGCTGGGGGTGGCGGGGTCCGGCCCGGTGGAGTTGACGGCGGTGTGCGGCCTGGACGAGGGGGAGGATACCCCCGTCGGGGGAACCTGTGAGGGGGCGGACTTTGCCGCCGCCCTGGAACAGGCCCCCTGGTGTGCCAAGCAGGAGCTCACCCTCACCTCGGTGTCCTATCTGGTGGTGGGGGCAGACGTGGACCTCCATGAGGTACTGGTCCAAGTGCTGGGGGATGAGGAGTTGGGCTCCACCGCCACGGTGTGGGTGACCCTGGACCCGGTGGGAGAGGTGCTGGAGGGTTGCAGCGACCCGGAGGGGGACCTGACCCTCCTGACCAATCAGGGAATCAAAGCCCCCACGGTGGCAGCGGCGCTGGCCACCCTCACCACCCAGGGGCAAGTGGAATTGCCCTGCGTGGGGCAGAGCAGTGGCCGCCTGGAGAAGACCGGGTGGTGTAAGTGGGAGGAATGAGGCGTGAACACAGGCAAAGAGCTGTCCCTGCGCCAGGTGCTGGCGGCGGTGACCCTGGCAGGGCTGTCCCTGGCGGCGTCCCAGGCCGGTGTGGTGGACTGGGCATGGGGACTGGTGGGCACGGCGGCAGCGGTGCCTCTGCTGCGCTGGCTCATGCTGCGCCAGGGGGACAAGCCCCTGTGCCGGGGCGGGTACGGCGTGGTCCTCCGGGGGCTCTATTGCCTCTGGTCCGTGGTAGTCCTGGGCCATGTGCTGGTGCAGGCCGCCCAACGGGTGGAGCTGGTGGGGGGCAGCCAAGGGGTGTCCGGCTGGCTGCTGCTGTTGCTGGCCCTGCCCGTTCTGTGGATGAGCTGGGGCAAGTCCGCCGCCTTCTTCCGGGGCGGGGAGATCTACTGGATGGTGCTGGTGGCTGCCCTGGTGGCAGTAGGCCTGCTGGCCATCCCCCAGGTCACCGTGTCCTACCTGTGGGCCCGGCAGGGCAGCGGCTGGACCTCCGCCCTCATGGCGGCGGGCACCGTGGCTATGGCAGCGTGGGTGCTTCCCTATTTATATAAGGTATCCCCCCGTCAGCGGCAGGGCGGCCCGGTGGGGCGGTGGCTGCTGCTGGCGGGATTGCTGGGGGTGGCTCTGGCCGCTCTCACCCGGGGGGTATTGGGCAATGCCGCCGGAGAGCTGCCCCATCCCTTCTTTGTCACCACAGGGGTGATGGGGGAGAGCGCCCGGCTGGAGGGGCTGCTGTCCGCCCTGTGGCTCATCTGTGACCTGGTGTGGGCGGGACTGCTGGCCCGAGTATGGGGAGACGGGAAGGGCCCGGTACTGGGAGTGCTCCTGGGGATCGCGGTAGCCTTTACGGGGTGGACGGAGATGCTACCTACGATGGTATGGCCCATAGGGAATCTGGCCTTGGCGGTCCTGTGTGCCCTGGTACCCAAGGGGGCGGAGGAAATAGTGGTAGAGAGGGAGTAAAACCACCATATCTGGGGCCTGAGGAAAAAGTTCGAAAAAACTCGAAAAAAGGCGAAGAAAAGTGTTGACAAGTGGGGGTGGATTTGGTATATTAACTGAGCGCCTGACGCAGGGGCAACACCGGAACGGAAATCCAACAGGAAGTTGAGAAAAAGTTCAAAAAAGGTGTTGACAAGAGCGAAACGGCGTGATATGATATAAAAGTTCGAGCGAGCCGGTTGGATGACAGCACGAAAGAAAAACTTGAAAAAAGTTTGAAAAAGTGCTTGACAACCAAGAGCGAGCCTGATATAATAAGGCTCCGCTTGTTTGAGCGGTTTGTACCTTGTAAATTAAACAATGAGAAACACGAAAAGCACCAGAAGGACACGAGTCCTTCATGGAAACTGGTAACACAGAGACATGAAGGGTCTCATCAATTCATATCTTTGAAGTTAAGAGATTAGCTTCAATAAAATTGATTTGAACGGC
>NZ_SJOS01000087.1:0-2551 GCF_012027765.1 Pseudoflavonifractor sp. SW1122
GCCTCCAGTTCTTTTGTAATTCCCCAGGCCAGTTTGAATCCTGCGGTGAAGCTGGCCAGGGAAATTTCTTCCCGTAGCAGGGCTTGTCCATCTACCAGGTCCATGAGCCTGCGCCGCTGTGCTTTGTCCAGGCAGTCCCGCACATCCTGACGGGCAGTTTCAATTTCCTTCTCCAGTTCGGTGAGATTTGGCTTTCGAAAGAACCGCTGGTGCAGGGCTTTCATATAGTCGTTCATGTGTGCTGCCTCCTTATCAGCAACACACAATACCGAAATATGAAGAGAATAGCCAGTGGATTTTACCACAATTATCAAACTGTTATCATTTGCTCCGGGCCAATTTCCTCGGGGCGTTTTCTTTGGTGACAGTGTGCTATTTTAGGCGTTGTGGTTACCATCCATCCATGCTCATACCTCAGCTCAGCTGCTCCTCCTCGTGGTCGACCGAGACTATTTTATCTTTGTATCGCAACACAGATTTTTACACGCTCACATAGATCACACGGACTTCTGGAAGTCCAGCACTTCCTTGAAGCTGATGCGGCCATTGGTGCTGTTTACCTCCCGCACACTCCGGCCACGCATAAGCTCATAGGTTCGCTGATCCATGTCGGTGTCGGCAGTGAGAATGTGATTGCACAGATTTTGTTCCACCGCCACCTTGTAGAGATACCTGCCTATACGCTGTGCAAAGTCATCCATGGTGCCGATGAGGATGGTGGAGAGCACCTCGGGTAGGAAGGCACCGGCATTCTTGGTGTTCAGATAGCCCAGATAGAACTCCACGGCTTTTTCGATGAACTCGCTCTGGCTCTTGCAGTTATCACTCCGGTAGGTGTCCTCGATTTTCCTCCTCACAGAGGGGGTGAAAAAGACGGTTGTTTTCTGTTTTCCTTTGACCATGATTAGTCTCCTTTCGCTTCGAAACTATCTTGAATTCCTTGGGACTGTAAGGCTCGTCCCCAACAGAGCGTTCCTCTCCGAACTTTTCGCCCAAAGGAACGCCCTTTGAAAAGCCTGAAACTGCCCGCACTGCGGGCAGTTGTGACCGACACGGCGCACAAGGAGCGTCGTGTCTTTCCCCTGCTTCTCGTTAGTCCAGGCTCCATATCCCTGCTTTCCGCCCAAAAGGGGCAAATTTGGCCTTTCTCCGACTGGGGTGGGGCAGGGCTTCCTCTACGCTGCAATCGGGCACACAGCCCCTTACAGCGGGGCACACGGGGCTTTCTCTGGGTTACGTCCCAGGTGTTTTTGTGCCTGATGCCACTTTCGCTGTTCATCCAGCTGGTCCATCTGCTGCTGGTAGTAGCAGTCCAACGTTATTTGGATTGGGAGGATGGTGTACTGGTTGTTGCCGTTCCATTTCATGCCGTGGCTGTCCAGGTAGCTGGTGTGTTCCACAGCGATGAGCTGTTTCTCCTCCAGTTTTGCGACGTGTTTCATGACAGTGGCTACCGTGAGATGTACCGCCGAGGCAATGGTTCGGTAGCTGGGATGACACTGGTGGGTGCGTCGATCTTCACAGTAGAGCAGATAGGCGTAGACGGTGATGGCTCCGTGACCGAGATGCAGAAAGAACAATTCGTTGGGCAGAGAGAAGAAATTCTTCCCGGTGTTCCTGCACACTGAAACCAGATGTTGATCCAGCAGTTCACGTTGTTTGAGGTTCATGAGTTGCTCTGCGGCCATTTCTTTGCTCATGTGCAGTTTGGACGCGATCTCGTCTGCGCTGGGAGGGACAGATTTTTTGTTGTGGGTGTGGAGATAGCAGAGATAGGTGAAGATAGCGAAGGCCTGAGGTTTCAACCCCCACTTCCAGATTTCATTGGGGATTGAGAAGCGATGCCGCTTCGGATCACGCTGGTACAAAGACAAATTCAGTTGTGTTCACCTCCTTCCGTGTGTTCCACCACCCATTGGATGAACTGTTCCTTGGGTACCACCATGCGATTGCCGATGCGCAGCATGGGGAAGCCGGGTTCGTGCATCAACTCGTATGCACTGGATGGTGAGACACCTAATGTTTTTGCCACCGTCTCTGAGTTGAGAAACAGCGGCAGTTCGTCGTAGTGCTTGTACATGGATTGCTTCATTTCGAATTCCCCTTTGCAAAAAAGTAAGGACACCAGCGATGGTGCTGATGCCCTTCTGCTTGTATTGTGTCGGAGATTTTGTTAGACTGAGAAAAAGGTGTGACCAATTATTTTCCAGGTGGGACAATTTTCGGTGGTGGTGATGTTCTTTGGATGGAAATATCGTATTTTACATTCACGGCAGCACAATCGAATACGGTGGAACACTGTTTGATGCCGGGGAACTGACCACGGATATTTTGAACCTGGGTCCCAGGGAGTATGCCCCTCTCCATGACCGACTTCAGCACATTCAGTCCTTGGCCAAGCAGTACGAGAGTACACAGGACCGTGGTATCTGGTGGGAATTGAACGGTTGCCTGATGGACCTGCACAGCCAGTTGAGCAAGTACCGGGTATTTCAAATCCTGCTGCAGGATGACCAGCAGCTTTTTCAGGAAGCCCAGCAGTACACCGAGC
>NZ_SJOS01000088.1:0-2496 GCF_012027765.1 Pseudoflavonifractor sp. SW1122
GCCGGATATAACATCCGACGGTGCATTGTCTGCAAGAAATATTTTCTGGTACGAAGCGGCGCCCATGTGCTCTACTGTGAGGGCCGCTGTCCGCTGGATGAGCGCTTTACCTGCCGACAGTATGGCAGCTATGAGATTCAGAAGGAACTGGCCCGGGATGTGCCAAAGATCAAGACCAAGATCACTGCCTTCAACCGCATCCGAAAGGATTATCAGCGGGGGATTATCACAGAGGAGGAAATGCGGCGGCTGAAGGATGCCGTTCGGGACAGGCTGTTTGACGCACTGAGTAGCTCTGACATCTCCAATGAAGATTTTGAGCGATCCATCTCTTCCCAGCATCTCTATTCGATTTGCAGAGTGGCCCGTCAGACCAGACCTCGAGGCCGTCCCCGCAAGGTGAAGGACGGTGACGATGCATGACCAACGAGGAACTGTTGGTGCGAATCTCCAACGGGGATGAGGCTGCCTTGACCAAACTGTGCCTGGTGAACACAGGTCTGGTGAAGAATCGTGCCTGGTCGATTGCCCGGCAGTATCACTGCCTGAGGCAAAACCAATATGGTGCCTTGAGTGATTATGCAAAAGAAATGCTCTCCGAACTGGAGAGCGTAGGAAGGCTGGCACTGGTGGAGTGCGTCCGAACCGGCGGTTATGATGCGGGAAAGGGTCGATTCACTACTTATGTCACCCCGTTTTTGGACGGAGCCATGCGGCGGCATTTGGAATGCAGCTTGGGGACACTATCTCTGGACCGGGACAGCATGGGGTTGGTGCGAAAGGCACAGAAACGCTATCATCAAAAAGGGGAGAGTGTGGAGCAGATCAGCCAGGCGCTGGGCATCTCATTTCCTACAGCAGCCAGAGCCGTTGCATACCCCACGCATTTCTTCTCTGTCTATGACCTGCAAGACCCGGAAGAGGATGGAGACATCTTGGAGCGGCTCACGCCAGGCTGGTTGTCTGAGTCACCAGAAGAAACTGTAATTCGGTCATTGACTATGGAATGCCTGCGGGAAGAGTTTCTGCAGCTTTCCAAGAAGGATCAGGAGATTCTGGGACGGTGCTTCGGCGTGTATGGCCACCCCAAGTCAGATCTGCGGGAAATCGCCATACGCAGCCGCACGAAGGAGTCTGGCGTGGAGAAAGCCAAGGATCAGGCAATCAAGCGGCTGCGGGATCGGTGTTTGGATAGCCTTGCATGGAAGCTGCGTCGAGCCAGGCGGATGGTGGATCGAGCTGTACCGACAGAAGTCAAAATACCATTGCATTCTGTGTGAAAAGGGGAATGATGCCTCTGAGTGTTGTTTTTAGTGGCTCAACTTCTGCTGTCCTGTTTATTGGACGGCTGTTGTAATAAAATATTGAAAATAGAATTTTATTACATTCAGTGCTATTCTATATATGGGATATTTTGAAATGCAAAGGAAAAGTAGTGGTTTTTCATGATTGGTATTGGATAGGATTTGTAGGATAAAGATTATAAGTGCATCGTTGTTGATGGACAAGTAGATTTCTTCCCACATTTGTTTTTGCTCCTGGGTATGCGTTCCGATAACAGTGCTCTGCTTTGTTGAATAGGCTGTATAGACACTTGGTAAGGAGAAACTAAAACGTGTGTTAACCAGTTGGCGGGGAAGAAGGATAGGTGCTTGGGCACTAAACGGATATACAAAGCGAATTGGAAATAGAGGAGATTATATAGAATGTGGCAAAATATTCTAGGGACAGTTTCATCTGTGGCGACGTTGATTTTGTTTGTGATTTATTTTATAGGGAGGACAATAGCAACTTTTCAGAGCAGAGGGCTATATTCTGATAAACTTGCTATTGAGGGAGCTAAAGATTTTGACCATGCTAAGTACGACGTGATAGAGACTGTGATTCTTGAGGAAGATGCGTATAATGTATTCGTTATCATATCTAGCCAAGGAATATGGAATCTTAAAATATTTCAATATGAATTCGACGATGAGATGAATGTAGTAGGTGAACACTTAACCGGAAAATTTGGATTCTTAAATATTGGTGAAGCCATAGCAATTAAGCTGACCGTTCCTGAAATTATTAGTACATACAGAGTCGAATATATATCCTATGATTACAAAAAAATAAAGTTTGATTTATGCGATAACATGAGAAATGGAGTCCTGCAAATAAAAGTCAAGCACCAAAATGAAAAAAGTCCCGCAAAATTTGCGAGACCGAAAAAGGGTGCAACAAATCAGACCGGAGAGAAAGCACTCACCGGCCGAGGTAAAATTTGGTTGTTAAAAATCACTTTTGCTCGGTAGTTTGCACATCAAATGCCTCAAGGCACTCCTTTACGCGGGCGTAGTAGATACGCAGGAACTTGTTTTGAGCAGCGGTCATGTAGACGAAATAGGGTTTACCCTCGCTGCGTTTCTTATCGAGGAACTGGTAGACTGGCTCATCTGCCGGGGATTTTTTCAGGTAAGTGCAGACGATCTGGTAGAGTGTTTTACGCAGATGTGG
>NZ_SJOS01000089.1:0-2437 GCF_012027765.1 Pseudoflavonifractor sp. SW1122
TGTGTCAACGATATTTCCTTCTTTTATGCAAGTTTGAACATTAGGTATTGCAAAAATGACGGTTGGGGTGTACAATACAGTAGCAAGCTAAATTACACACTTTCAAAATAGAAAGGATGTTGGCAAACATGTCTCTGAATAACGCTTATCTGAAGTCCGTCATGGAGGGCCTGAAGGCCCGCAACGGTCATGAGAAGGAGTTCCTCCAGGCTGTGGAGGAAGTTTTGGAGTCTCTGGAGCCCGTGGTGGAGGCCGATCCCCGCTACGAGCAGCAGAACATTGTGGGCCGTATGGTGGAGCCTGAGCGGGCCATTCTCTTCCGGGTGCCCTGGGTGGACGACAACGGCGTGGTGCAGGTCAACCGCGGCTACCGTGTCCAGTTCAACTCCGCCATTGGCCCCTACAAGGGCGGTCTGCGTCTGCACCCCACCGTCAACCTGTCTGTCATCAAGTTCCTGGGCTTTGAGCAGGTCTTCAAGAATGCTCTGACCACTCTGCCCATGGGCGGCGGCAAGGGCGGCTCTGACTTCGACCCCAAGGGCAAGAGCGACGGGGAGATTATGCGTTTCTGCCAGTCCTTTATGAATGAGCTGTATCGCCACATCGGCCCCGACACCGACGTGCCCGCCGGCGACATCGGCGTGGGCGCCCGTGAGATCGGCTATCTCTTCGGCCAGTACAAGAAGCTGCGCAACGAGTGGACCGGCGTGCTCACCGGCAAGAGCCTGTCCTACGGCGGCTCTCTGGCCCGTACCGAGGCCACCGGCTTCGGTCTGTGCTACTTCGCCGACGCCCAGCTCCACGACAACGGACAGTCCTTCGAGGGCAAGCGGGTGGTGATCTCCGGCTCCGGCAACGTGGCCATCTACGCCAACCAGAAGTGCACCACCCTGGGCGGTAAGGTCATCGCCATGTCCGACTCCAATGGTTACATTGTAGACGAGAACGGCATTGATTATAAGGTCATCCAGGAGATCAAGGAGGTCAAGCGTGCCCGCATCAAGACCTACCTGGACTATGTCCCCACTGCCAAGTACGTGGAGGGCTGCTCCGGCATCTGGACCGTGCCCTGCGACATCGCTCTGCCCTGCGCCACCCAGAACGAGCTGGACGAGGAGGCCGCCAAGGCCCTCATCGCCAACGGCTGCATCGGTGTGTTTGAGGGCGCCAACATGCCCTGCACCCCCGAGGCCATTTCCGCCATCAAGGGCGCTGGCCTGATGTTCTCCCCCGCCAAGGCTTCCAACGCTGGCGGCGTGGCCACCTCCGGTCTGGAGATGAGCCAGAACTCCGGCCGTATCAGCTGGACCTTCGAGGAAGTGGACAGCAAGCTCAAGGGTATCATGGAGGGCATTTACAAGGCCTGCGCCGACGCCGCCGAGAAGTACGGCATGAAGGGCGACATCCAGGCCGGTGCCAACATCGCCGGATTCCTGAAGGTTGCGGATGCAATGCTCTGGCAAGGAATTTGCTAATAGAAAGATAGAACTGTACAGAAGCCCCGTCTGGTGTGTAACACACCGGGCGGGGCTTGTTTGTTTTCGCTCTTCATGGTACAATATGGTCAACCTGAACAAAGGAGGGAGAGCCATGAGCGAGACCTATTGTGGAAAGAGCTGTCAAACCTGCGGCTATCGGGCGGAGACCAGCTGCCGGGGCTGCCTGGAGGAGGCCAGCCGGGAGTGCAAGCTGGCCCTATGCTGTCGCCAGAAGGGGCACAAGACCTGTGACAGCTGCACCTACAACACCCAATGCGGCATGTATCGGGGGAGAGACACCGCACCTCAGTACCGCCTGGCCCAAAAGAAGGCGGAATTGGAGTATCAGCAGGAACTCCGGGAGCGGGGAAGCTTCCTGGCCAAGTGGATTTGGGTGTTGTTCTGGCTCTTTATCCCTGCCAACATTGCCAGCGTCATCGTCCAGTGGATGCCCAGCATCCAGGTGGTGGGATACCTGTTGGACTTTGCCTGTGGTGTGGTGTACGGTGTGGTGCTGCTACGCATTGCCTCCAGGGCAGAGGGGTATCGCTGGGCGGGCATCTTGATTTTGATTACCGCGCTTCTGGATGGAGGGGCCATCTTCATCAGCAATGAGGCCTTGGCTCTGACGGTTTCCCTGTGCAGTGCTATCCTCTCCTTCTTTAGCTGCTACAATGAGTTTAACGCCCACGCCAACGTATTGGAGGGGGTGGACAATCTACTCAGCGAGCAGTGGAGAAAGCTGTGGAAGTGGATGCTCATCGCCACCATTGCCATGATTGTGGGTGTGATCTTCACGGTCATCGTCATTGGTGCTTTGGTGTTTTTGGCAGCTATCATTGCCCTTTTGGTCATCGGAATCCTCAAACTGGTGTACCTGTTCCGAACCGCCCAGACCTTCCAGGATGTGGCCGCCCGATAAATAGGTATAAAAAATCCCGGTGCAAGAATTGCACCGG
>NZ_SJOS01000009.1:0-65564 GCF_012027765.1 Pseudoflavonifractor sp. SW1122
ACCTGCGGGAGTACCGACCCGGGGACCCGCTGCGGTCCATCCACTGGAAGCTCTCCTCCAAGCACGACAGCCTGGTGGTGCGGGAGCCAGTGAAAACCGGCCTGCCTCAGGCGGCGGTCACCGTGGACCTGTTTGGAGACGGGGACCGCCTGGACCAGGTGCTGGGCCGTCTGTGTACGGTCTGTCTGGACCTGCTGGGGCGGGAGATTCCCCACACCATTGTGTGGATGGACCGGGACCAGGCCCAGCGGCAGGAAGCGGTGGCCTCTCAGGCCCAGTTCCTGGCCGCCATGGCTGATCTGCTCTCCTGTCCCGCTCCCACCCAGCCCCCCACCGTTCCCCTGGACCTGTCCCGCCTGGGCCAAGCGCCCCGGGTCCACGTCACCCTTGGAGAGGAGGATGCCCCATGAGTCGCGAACCCCTGGGCAAAGTTCCCTCTGTGCGGCAGCCCGCTCCCCCCACGCCCCTGTCTCTAACCGCGGGGGTGTTGGTGCAGGTGCTGCTGTTGGCCTCCATCCTCCGGTTTTCCCTTGTGGTCTACCAGTTCCCCGCAGACTTCACCCCCGTGCTGGTGATGGGTCTGCTGGGGGTGGCGGTGTCCACGGTGATTTGGGCCCTGCCCCGACACCGGGAGGGTCTGGTGCTCCTGACCTTAGGGCTGACCGGAGCGATGCTGCTCTACAACCAAGCCCTGTTTGTCTACGGGGCCCAGTCCTGTTGGGAGACCCTCACCGATTTCTGGACGGAGAACACCTATTTCTCCGTTTCGTACACCCTGCCCTACACCCTGCCCGATTCCCAGCACCAGGCTGCCACCCAAATCTTTTTGGGCTCTGTCTTTGCCCTGCTGGCGCTGCCTCTGGGCTGGGCCATCCACCGCCTGCGTGCCTTCTGGCTCACCTTTGCCCTCACCCTGCCCTGGCTCCTGCCCGCCTTCCTAGCCGAGGTGGATTTGGACTGGTCTGCCATGCTGGTCATCTGCGCCGGTTGGGCCGCCCTGCTGCTGTCCAGCCTGGCCGCCCGGCGGGACCCCAGTGGAGGCGCCCGCATCACCCTGGTAACCTTGCCTGTGTCCCTGGCATTGATTTGGCTAATCCTCCTCCTCTTCCCCTTCCAGCAGTACACTCAGCCCACTTGGGCCGTGTACCTCCAGGAGCAACTCAAGGGCCTGGACTGGTTCCCCTGGGAGGAAACCCTGGGCGGCGGGCCATCCAGCCCCGATGCGGGACAAAATGCCCCCCGAATGGACTTCTACACCGCCGGACCCCGCAGCTACACCGGGCGGGCCATGCTGGAGGTGTCCGCCTCCCAGCCCGGCACCATGTATCTGCGGGGAGAGGTGTACCGGGACTACTCCTCCCAGGCCTGGACGGGGGTGGAACCCAATTCCACAGATAATCTATCCAATTACAATTCACTGTTGGGAACCAGCCCGGTCTCGGCTACCATCACCTACCTCACCTCTCCCAGGTCCATGGTCTATCTGCCCTACCAGACCACCGTAGTGGAGGACAAGCAGGTGTTTTCGGATTCTCCTTTGGTTTTCCCCCAGGCCCAACAGAGCTATACCGTGGGATACATCCCCCTGGACGACTCCCCCTCCAGCCAGGGTAACATCCCCACCCTATCCGAGCAGGAAGAGGCCTACAGTGCCTACCTGGAGGTACCGGAGGAGATCTCCGGCGATCTGCTGGTCTGGTTTACCCAGGCCATGGAGGAGCTGGAGAACAGCGGCGCCCCCATCCGGGCGGATGCCACGGGAGAATATGCTGGTGAGCTGAATACCGCTTCCATCATCGCCCAGCTGCTGGAGCGCAACGCCACCTATGACCTGCGCACCCCCCGCACCCCCTCCGAGGAGGACTTTGTCACCTACTTTTTGGAGGAGAGCCATCGGGGCTACTGCGTCCACTTTGCCTCGGCGGCCACCCTGCTGCTGCGCACCCAGGGCATCCCCGCCCGGTATGTCAGCGGCTATGTCGCCTCCATTCCCGCCACCACCCTGGGCCAGAATACGGGAAAATACACCACCCGTGTGGTGGACTCCAACGCCCATGCCTGGGTGGAGATCTATCTGTACGGATACGGCTGGTACCCAGTGGAGGTGACTCCTACCTCCACGGGAGACACCCCCAATCAGAGCCAGGCCCCTGTGGCCTCCACGGCTCCCTCTGCCGCACCCACTGCTACCCCAGCCCCCGCCACACCGACCCCCACTCCTACCGTGGCCCCGGAGACTCCGGACCAGGGCGGCATCCAGGTAAGTCTGGACTGGCTGGTGTGGGCGGTGCCCGTAGTGGTATTGGCGGCGGGGCTGGGGCTGACCCGTCGGCTCCGTTATCGACTCTGGCGCAAGATGGGCCAGGACAAGGACACCAACGCCGCTGTGCTGAAGGTCTACCGCTGGTTTGGACTGCTGGAGCGGCTGGGCGGCAAGGCTGGGGCTGAGACCGAGGACCTGGCCCGCAAGGCCCGGTTCAGCCAGCACACCCTCACCCAGCAGGAGCGCAGCCTGGTGCTGGGCCAGTTCCGGGACGAAGTGGCGCGGCTCAGGCAGTCCGCCCCCATTTGGAAGCGCTGGCTGCTGTGGCTGCTCTTCCCAGTGGGGACTGGGAGAAGAGCACGATAACCACCCCCGCTTTGAATGATAAAACCCACAGATTGATATGGAGGTGACCAGATGGATCGAATCATAGGCGGTATCATCGTTGCTTTGCTGTTTTGCGGCATCGGCTTTTTGTTTGCCAGAATCGGATACTGCTTTTTCCGGGACCGAAGCCGCCAGAAGCGCCGTTGCCTGGCTCGGACCCGAGGGACTATTGTGGGCATACAGCGCATGCCCATCAAAACAAGCCGACGGCGTCGGATGTGTTATTTCCCGGTCTATGAGTACACTGTAAACGGCCAGGTCCTGCGGGTGGAATTGCAATTTGGCACCACACGTTGTCTCTATCACATCGGCGATGGGGTGAACGTGCACTACGATGCCAGTCAGCCGGATTGCAGCTATCTGGAGGGCTACCAAGAAGACCACACCTCTGCCATGGGCTGTTTGATTGCGGGAGTCCTGTCCATGGTATGCGGAGTGTTTGTGCTGGCTATGGTGTGCTTGGTCTGATGGAGCAGCCGCTCTGTACCTCACGCCCCCGCCTGGAAGCTTCTAAAACGCCAAAATGGCCTGTTGCAGCGTGATTGCGCCGCAACAGGCCATTTTTGTTCATAAATTTTGTTGTATCAGCGTGGAAACATGGTTTAGCCCCTCTGTATGGCATAGACGTACCACTGCCAGCCGTGCTCCGGGTCCGGCTGAACTTCCTCCAGCTCCATCCCCAACTTCTCCATGAGAGCCACCGATTTCACTCCATCAATGGTCTCGGAAAAGACCGTTTTTGCCCCCAGAGCATCAAAAGCGTACTCAATCACAGCATGACAGGCCTCAAAGGCGTAGCCTTGCCGCCAAAACTGTCGGTTGAAAAACCAGCCCAGCTCGTACTCTCCCGGCTGGATTTGGCTAAACAGGATGTAACCAATCACTTTGTTTGTCTCCCGGTGCACCGCCGCCACCCCGCCGCCCCTTTCAATGCAAAAGGAGGCCAGAAACTGCTTGGTTTTCTCCAGGTCGTAGGGTGGCTCGGAATACTCCATGGTCTTGGCATCGCCTAAAATCTCCTGCAAGTCGGCGGCATCCTCCGGCACAAAGCTGCGGATGGTCAGCCGTGGTGTGTCCAAATGCATGTCTCTAGGTCCTTTCTCTGGGAATCAAAATACCTTTCATATACTGGGATTTGTTGTGGAACTCCTCAATCAGGGCTTTTTCCTGCTGAGTACATCCAATTAGAATTTTCATCTCCGAATCCCGCTTCCAGGCATCCACCACGCACACAATGGCGTCCACGGTCTGCTCCGGCGCGGTTCCCACCCATACGTCAATGCCCTCCCCGTCCATGGAGGTGGTGTTCTGCAAATATCCGTAGTCCACCGGATAGATGGTATCGGGAAATTTGGGGTGCGCCGAACCGTTCGGGCGATCAATGACTACGTCCGATTGCCGCACCAACTCCTCTAACATGGTCCAAAATTCTTGATTCATATGCTATTCTTCCTTCTCACATACTCCTCCACCAACCGGGGCTGTATCTCCGGATAGGTCCACCGGGTGGGCAGCTGGTCCAACAGCAGCACCCGCTCCATTTCGCTGTGCAGCTGACCCTGGAAGGTCTCAATTTCGGCGGTATACAACATTCCAAAGCACTCTTCTCCCGACTCATTGACTCGGTTTTTCCCAATCACCGAGTACACACACAGCGGGTGGATGGAAAACGCCGCCGCTCCCGTCTCCTCCTGCAATTCCCTTCGGGCGGCCTCCAGAATGCTCTCACCAGGTTCCCGGTGTCCGCCGGGCAGCTCATAGGTGTCCCGCTCCCGGTGCTTGCAGAACACCCACTTGCCCTTGTGCCGTACCACAATCACCGCAAAGCGCAGCCGTTTGTCGTCCACTTGCTCATAAAAATTCACTTGCATCCCGATGGCCTCCCATGTCCTTTGTTCTTTATTGTACCAAAGTCTCGCACTTCCAGCAAGGCCATGCTGTTTGCCTGGAAGTTCATGACAACTTCCCCAAAATCCATACCAAATGACGCCCAGCCGCCGGTGGCGGCTAGGCGTTTTTCCCCTCTTCCCCGGTTCCTCCCCAGAACCGGGAAAACTCCCCCGGAGTGACCTCTCTCTTTTGTACCATCAAATTCACATTTTATTATTACCATTTGTGCAACTTGACTTGATTTATCCCCTCTGTATTTTTTCCACTCTTCCCAGAAAAACCGCCACATAACACGCTATGTTTTCATGTTTTACAGCATTTTTCACAGATAGATATTTTACTGTAAGGAAAAAACTAGTACAAATTTCACCCATTTTTTCTCATGTAACTTTCTCCCATCTCCCTTGACTTCCCAGAATTCCCCGGCTAATATGGACTCACATGGTACGAATTTGCCCATCTACGGATAATTTGTATGTTTTTTATTTCAAAACAGACAAATTTAAAAATTGGGCACAAGAGAGGGGGCCCGCCTATTCCATCTATACATCCCCGGCACTTCCACCAAATGAAAGGAGCGATGTATCAATGAAACGCAAAACCTGGACCCGGATTGGCACCTGGCTGGTCAGCGCCTCCATGCTGGTGGGCATGGTACCCACCTACGTGCTGGCGGCCCAGCTGCCCCAGGCAGAGCCCCGGGCCGACGAGGGCCTGGTCCTCCACTACGACTTTGAGTCTTTGAAGACCGGCACCATTGTCAACGATGTCAGCGGCAACGGCAAGAGCGGTGAGGTCATGCCCCGTGGCAGCGGCGTTGAAACCAAGGAAGTGGAGATCTTCGGCGAGACCCAAACCGCCATTGTGCTCCAGGGCGGCCAGCCCGGCACCGGCCACAACTACGTGGAGATGCCCGCCGGCGTGCTCAACGGCCTGGACTCCGTGACCATCAGCTGCTGGGTGTATGTCAACCAGTCTTCCGGCTACGCCCGCATCTGGGACATCGGCCACAACACCACCAGCTATATGTACCTGCTGGACTCCGGCTACAACACCGGACACACCGGCTACACCGCCGCCCTCACCAACAGCGGCTGGGGCAACGAGATGGGCCCTGAAAAGGGCACTGCTCTGGACACCGGGGTGTGGAAGCTCACCACCGTCACCTTTGACGGGGAGACCAACACCATGACCATGTACGAGGACGGCGCCCAGGTGGGCGACTCGGTGGTCACCAACGCCGACCTGTCCATTCTGGAGGGCTCCACTCAGAACTACATCGGCTACGGCCAGTTCGGCAACGACCTGCTCAACGGCATGGTGGCCGACTTCCGCATCTATGACTACGCCATGACCGAGGACGAAGTAGCCGCCATGTACAACATCCCCGACGACCAGCGGGTGGAGCGGGACTACAACGCCCTGACGCTGGGCGACACCTCCGCCCTCACCGACAACCTGGACCTGCCCACCACCGGCGTGGCTGGCAGCGCCATCACCTGGGAGACCTCCGATGCCGATGTCATCACCAACACCGGCGTGGTCACCCGTCCCCAGCCCGGTGAGGCCGACGCCACCGCCACCCTCACCGCTACCATCTCCTCCGGCGACGTAAGCCGCACCAAGGAGTTCACCGTCACCGTCATCGCCCAGCCCACCGATGAGCAGCGGGTGAGCGCCGACGCCGACGCCATCAACCTGGGCAGCCTCTCCGCCGTGGTGGAGAACATCATCCTCCCCACCCGTGGCGCTCTGGACTCCACCATCACCTGGGAGAGCTCCAATGAGGAGTATCTGGCCAACGACGGCACCGTGACCCGCCCCGTGGGCGAGCCTGTCACCGTCACCCTCACCGCCACCATCTCCTATGGCTCCGCCCAGGAGACCCGCACCTTTGACGTGACCATCCTGCCCCTCTATGAGCGGCTGGACATCGTCAAGGCCGAGGCCGTGGACGTGACCACCTCCGTGGGCATCGTTCCCTCCCTCCCCGCCGTGGTGAAGGTCACCTATGAGGACTCCACCACCGGAATGGAAAAGGTCACCTGGCCCACCGGCCAGACCGGCGAGATGTACGCCACCGCCGGCACCCAGACCCTCACCGGCCACGTGGTGGACTCCACCGTGGAAGTCACCGCCACCATCACCGTGGAGGATCAGGACTATGTGGCTCCCGAAGCCCAGGCCTACCTGTTCTATCTGGATGACGTATCTCTGGACGGCACCGACACCATGTTCGGCCAGAACATGAGCCGTACCCTGGAGTACCTGAAGATCATGGACGCCGACCGGATGCTCTACAACTTCCGCACCGCCTTCGGTCAGGACACCAAGGGCGCTCAGCCCCTCACCGGCTGGGAGGAGCCCTCCGGCCTGCTGCGTGGCCACTCCACCGGCCACTTCATGTCCGCCCTGGCCCAGGCCTACGCCTCCACTGGCGACGAGACCTACAAAGACAAGCTGGACTACATGGTCACCGAGATGCGCAAGCTCCAGGAGCTGTCCCAGGGCGTGCCCAGCGAGTTTGAGACCGCCTGCACCCCCACCAGCGCCGCTCAGGAGCTGTGGAGCAAGGACCCCTCCACTTGGGGCGAGGGCTTCCTCAGCGCCTACTCTCCCGACCAGTTCGCCCTGCTGGAGCAGTACACCCCCTACGCCACCATCTGGGCTCCCTACTACACCATGCACAAGCTGCTGGCTGGCTTCATTGACAGCTACATCTACGCCGGCAACGAGACCGGCCTGGAAGTGGCCAAGGACCTGGGCCTGTGGGTGTATGACCGCCTGAGCGCCTGCACCCCCGAGCAGCGGGCCAAGATGTGGAGCATGTACATCGCCGGCGAGTACGGCGGCATGAACGAGTCCATGACCCGTCTGTATGAGCTCACCGGCGACGAGCGGTATCTGGAGACCGCCAAGATGTTCGACAACACCGACTTCTTTGACGGCCTGGCCGCTGGCGAGGACACCATCCAGGGCCGCCACGCCAACCAGCACATCCCCCAGATCGTGGGCGCCATCCACATGTACAACGCCACCGGCGACGACTACTACTATCGTGTAGCCGAGAACTTCTGGGAGCTGGTCACTTCCCGCTACGCCTACTCCATCGGCGGTGTGGGCACCGGCGAGCGCTTCCAGGACCCCTATGAGCAGGGCGCCAACATCCTGGGCAACGAGGGCCGCGGTGAGAACTGCGAGACCTGCGCCGCCTACAACATGCTCAAGCTCACCCGGGAGCTGTACCAGTACGACCCCGACAACGCCGCTTACATGGACTACTATGAGCGCACCGTCATCAACCAGATCCTGGCCTCTCAGAGCCACGACACCACCGAGTACATGCACAACGGCGTGACCTACATGCTGCCCATCGATCCCGGCCAGCGCCGCGACTTTGACAGCGACTACGGCGGATTCACCTGCTGCAACGGCACCGGTATGGAAAACCACGTCCAGTATCAGGCCGCCACCTACGCCAAGACCGACGACACCCTGTACGTCAACCTGTACATGCCCACCACCGTGGACTGGGCTGAGAAGGGCGTGAGCGTGTCCCAGGACACCCTCTTCCCCTCTGAGACCTCCACCCTCACCGTGTCCGGCTCCGGCACCTTCACCATGAAGCTCCGCGTGCCCTACTGGGCCACCGCCGGCTTCACCGTGTCCGTCAATGGGGACGTGGTCATCGACGGCGCCACTCCCAGCTCCTATGTGGCCATCGAGCGCACCTGGAACGACGGCGACGTGGTCACCGTGAACATGCCCTACACCGTGCACCTGGACAAGACCCCCGACACCGTGGACGGCGACGTGGTTGCCTCCCTGATGTATGGCCCCATGGTCATGGTGGCCAAGGACACCCGTGACACCTACGTGCCCATGAACTGGTACACCGTGTCCGCCAACGACAGCAACCTGGACCAGGTGGTGTCCATCGTGGAGCCCGCCGGCACCGGCGAGACCCCCCACCTGACCCTGGACGGTCTGGACTTCTACCCCATGTACGACGCCTATAACTACCGCTATCACGCCTATGTCAAGCTGCTGGAGACCAAGTCGGTCCTGAACACCCAGTGGCTGGAAGAGGCCGTGACCCTGGCCGAAGGCATCACCGAGGACACCTTCGTGGGTGAGGACTGGAACGCCTTCCAGACCGCTCTGTCTGATGCCAAGGCCCTGCTTAATAACCTGGACGGCGTAACCCAGGAGCAGCTCTACAACGCCGAGGTGGCCCTGGAGACCGCCATGGGCGAGGGCGAGACTCCCGAGCCCACCCCCGAGGCCAACAAGACCCTGCTGCAAAAGACCTATGACTACGCCGTGACCCTGTCCACCGAGGGTGTCACCGACACCGCCAAGAAGGCCTTTGAGACCGCTCTCACCAATGCCAAGGCCATTCTGGACAACGCCAAGGCCACCCAGGCTGAGGTGGACGCTGCCTGGGACGCCCTGCTGGAGGGCATCTGGGGCCTGGGCCTGGTTCAGGGCGACAAGGACGAGCTGAACCTGCTCATCGCCAAGGCCGAGGCCATGGATGAGACCAAGTACGTGGCCGACGACTGGCCGCAGCTGGTGGAGGCTCTGGCCAAGGCCAAGGACGTGGCCGCGGACGGCGACGCCATGGAAGAGGACATCCAGCCTGTGGCTCAGGCCCTGCTGGACGCCATCCTGGCCCAGCGCTTCAAGGCGGACAAGTCCATCCTGGAGGACCTCATCGGCAAGGCTGAGGGCATGGACCTCACCGGTTACACCGCCGAGTCCGTGGAAGCCTTCCGCACCGCTCTGGCTACTGCTCAGGCCGTACTGGCTGACAACTCCCTGAGCGAGGATGACCAGGCCACCGTGGACAACGCCGTGGCCGCTCTCAGCGCCGCCATGGACGGCCTCACCGCCGGTGGCGCCCCCGAGACCACCGACAAGCCCGAGGCTACCGACAAACCCCAGACCACCGACAAGCCTCAGACCACCCAGAAGCCCGAGACCAACGTGCCTCAGACCGGCGACTCCGCCCAGCTGATGGGGTATGTGGCCGCCCTGGCTTGTGCGGTGTGCCTGCTCACCGGCGCCTTTGCCCTGCGCCGTAAGAATCAGGGCGACAAGTAAGCCTTCTCCTTTCTCCTTCCTTTTCTTACATACGCAGAATCAGGGCCAGCAGCCGGAAGCTGCTGGCCCTGATTCGTTGTCACAAAACCAGCGAGATATCCGTACTCCGTCCCTACTATACTTCATAAGTTGTCTGCTTTTATCCGGGAAACACGCCGTGTTTTCCCGGATTTTTCTGTGTATCCCGCTTATTTTCACCTTGCTTTTTGCAAGAGAAGTTGTGTATTTTTTACCTTGCGCTGAATATTCCACCATTTACCTAAACAAAGTGTATAATTTTGCTTTTTGATAATTTGTATTGTTATTTGTTCCAATTTTGCCCGAATTTCTGCAACAAAATTGACAGGTATGTCCAAATCGTCTAAAATTGTACGTACATGACAGTCCACCCCTCTCTCCTTCCCCTGGTCAGAGTCCACAGGGGATGGCCGGGGTGCCACTGATGAAACGACATGAAGGAGGAGTTGCAGATGAAGAAATCCCTTCGAGTCGCCGCTGCTGCCCTGGGCCTTGTGCTGGGGGCAAACGTGTACGCCAGCGCAGCGGGCCCCTCGATGCTCCAGGCCAGCACAGACCCCTCATCCACCGCCCGCTCTGTCTCGGACAGTCTTGTGTTCTCCGAGGACTTTGAGGGCAGCCCCGCACTTTCCCTCCACGGCTCCGCCTCCGTCCAGAACGGGACTCTGGTTTTGGACGGCTCCAACGGCGGCTATGCCCAGCTGGACGAGACCAGCTTCTTCAACGACCAGACCGGGTTCACCGTCTCCTTTGACGTGCAGACCCAGACCGCCAGCGGCAACTTCTTTACCTTTGCCCTGGGCCAGGACAACATCAAGTACCTGTTTCTCCGCACCCGCAGTTCGGAGTTCTACGTGGGCCTGACCCAGAACTCCTGGAACAACGAGTCCGGCGTGGTCACCACCCTGGACGGCCTGAACCAGTGGAAGAACGTCACCATCGCCCTGTCTGAGGACACCCTGAGTCTGTACATTGACGGCGTGCTGGTGGACGAAAACGACAACCTCAACGCCACCTTGGAGGACCTGGGGGACAATCCCCTGCTCTACTTCGGCAAGTCCTTCTATGAGCCTGACAGCTACTTCAAGGGCGCCTATGACAACATCCAGATCTATGACCGGGCCCTGAGCCAGCTGGAGATCGCCGACCTCAACGGTGTGACCCTGGACAATCTGGTCAACGATGTCTCGGTGGGCGTGATGCCCACGGGCACCGAGCGGGGCCTGGACGAGCACACCACCGTCAGCTCCACCCTGGAAGACGATGTGCTCACCAGCCAGCTGAAAAAGTACACCTATGATGTGGAGACCAACACCATGTCTCCCACCGACCTGACAAAGGTGCCCGTGACCTTTGACCTGGTGGACGACGCCGTGTCCATCACCGTGGACGGCCAGAGCTTCACCAACGGGGACACTCTGGACCTGACCCAGGATGTGGAGGCCACCCTCACCTACAACGACAGCACCCAGACCATCACCATCAAGACCCCCGAGCTGGTGACCAACTCGGTGCTGCCCGGCCAGTTTGCCGACCCCGACATTGACAAGTTTGGGGACAAGTACTGGATCTTCCCCACCACCGACGGCTACAGCGGCTGGAGCGGCACCCAGTTCTACGCCTTCTCCTCCGACTCCCTGTCCGGCCCCTGGCAGTGTGAGGGCATGATTCTGGAGACCAACTCCGATGCCACCGAGACCCAGACCAACACCGTCCACGACTACGAGGTCCCCGTGAGTGAGTGGTCCTACGGCAGCGCCTGGGCCCCCTCCATTGAGGAGAAGGACGGCCAGTACTACTTCTACTACTGCGCCAAGAAGTCCAATGGCGAGTCCGCCATCGGCGTGGCAGTGGCCGACGACCCCGCCGGACCCTACACCCCCGCCAGCGAGCCTCTCATCACCATGGACATGTGCCGCTCCGCCGGCATCTCCATGGGCCAGGCCATTGACCCCTCGGTGCTCACCGATGACGACGGCACCTCCTACCTGTACTTCGGCAACGGCGACGCCGCCGTGGTGCAGCTGGGCGAGGACATGATGAGCGTGGTGCCCGGCACCCTGCAAAACCTCCGGGAGACCGACGGCAGCGGCCTGACCGGATTCCGGGAGTCCGTCACCGTGGAGAAGGTGGGGGATCTGTACCACTTCCTCTGGTCCCAGGACGACACCGGCAGCCCCAACTACTGCGTGCAGTACGGCGTGTCCACCAGCCCCCTGGGCCCTGTGCAGTACAAGTATCTGCTCATGGACAAGGATGAGGCCGGCGGCATGCTGGGCACCGCCCACCAGTCCACCCTGCTGGACGACGACGGCCGGGTGTATCTGGCCTACCACCGCTTCTACACCCCCCTGAACACCTACACCTCCGGCCTGGGCTATCACCGGGAGACCTGCGTACAGGAGATCGGCTTTGACAGCTATGGCTACATGCTGCCCATGGAGCCCACCATGGAGGGCACCGACGCCGAGCCTCTGCCCCAGCCCACCGAGCCCGACTACTCCGGCAATCTGGAGGAGACTGACGGCATCCTGGCCCTCACCGGCAACACCACCCTGGTGGATGACGGCAACGGCGGGTCCATGCTCCACCTGACCACCGGCTGGAACAACACCGGCGTGGGTCAGGCCCAGATCAACGGCATTCGGGACCTGCTGTCCGCTGGCTCCTTCTCCCTGGTGCTGGATGTCAACCAGGACTATGTGGGCAAGAGCGGCGGCGGGGACGACATGATCGTCCAGTACGACCGCAAGTATGTCTTTACCGTGGGCACCGCCTCCCAGTACTTCGGGGTGCGTATGTTTGATTCCATGGGCGAGAACGGCGCCCTCACCGTGAAGAACAACGGCGAGGCCCAGACCATCCCCTTCCACGGCCTGGGCGTGCTGGATGCCTGGGAGAGCCTGGCCATCCGCTACACCGAGACCGACACCACCGGCGTGGTCAGCGTGTACGCCAACGGCGTGGAGCTGCTGGCTCCCACCCAGTTGGGCTTTAAGCTCTCTGAGCTGGATGCCTTCTCCTCCAACGCCTATCTGGGCCGCTGCTACGACACCAACTACATCTTCTCCGGCTACCTGGACCAGATCAACTTGGGCCTGGGTGAGGACACCCTCACCGCCGAGGATGCTCAGGCAGTCACCGCTGAGCGGGCCATCGCCCGGGACGCCGCCGCCCTGTCCATCCCCAACCTGGACCGGGTCAAGGGCAACATCACCCTGCCCACCACGGGTGAGGCCGGGTCCACCATCACCTGGACTTCCAGCAACCCCGACGTGATCACCGACCGTGAGGTGGACGGCAAGGCCGCCGGTGTGGTCACCCGCCCCGCCGCTGATGCGTCCGCCGTGTCCGTGACCCTCACCGCTGTGGTGTCCAACCCCGCCACCGACGAGACCGTCACCCGCACCTTCACCGCCACCGTGCTGCCTGTGGACGGCACTCTGGACACCGACTACACCGGGGACTACCTGTGGACCTACTTCCAGGCCTCCGGCGGCTATGAGAAGATCTTCCTGGGCACCAGTGAGGACGGCCTGAACTGGACCTCTCTCAACGACAACCAGCCCATCCTGGCCAACCTGGCCAGCGACTTGGGTGTCCGCGATCCCCACCTGATCCGCTCTGCGGAGGGCGACCGCTACTGGATTCTGGGCACCGACCTCCACGCCGAGGGCGGCGGAGCCGGCGGCTCCGGATGGAACCAGCGCAACGCCAGCCAGAGCATTGTGGTCTGGGAGTCCGAGGACCTGGTGCACTGGAGCGAGGGCGCCATTGTCCACTCCGGCTTCGACTTTGCCGGGTGCGTGTGGGCCCCCGAAGCCATCTACGACGAGGCCACCGGCCAGTACCTCATCTACTGGTCCGCCCGTGACCAGCGGGAATATGGCACCAACGACTGGGCCCTGCGGGTGTACGTGTGCACCACCCGGGACTTCCGCACCTTCTCCGAGCCCGTGGTGTGGCTGGACGAGGATGACAACGGCAGCGCCGAGGTGAACATCATCGACTCCTCCATCGTCTACAACGAGGCCGACGGCTACTACTACCGCTTCTCCACCTCCGACTGGAACACCGTGGTGGACCGCTGCAAGACCCTCTCCCTGGAGATGAACGACTGGGAGCGCATCATCGCCCGTGGCCAGCACACCCAGTTCGGCATCACCGACGGCATGGAAGGCATCACCTGCTACCAGCTGCCCGACGGCACCTGGTGCGTCATGGGTGACAATGGCGGCTACCGCGCCTTCGTCACCGAGGACTTCCAGAGCTACACCAAGGTCAGCTCTTCCTTCTCCCCCGCCTCCTTCCGCCACGGCACCGTCATCCGCCTGTCTGAGGCCGAGACCGCCCGTCTCCAGGCCGCCTACGGCGAGGATGGCAGCGTGGGTGAGGCTTATGACATCACCGTCACCGGCGGCTGGGCCAATGTGGGCTCTGCCGAGGCCGGGGACACCGTGACCATCACCGTCAACCAGCTCTCCGACAACCAGACCTTCACTGGCTGGGTGGGCGAAGGCGTGGAGTTTGCCGACGCCACCGCTACCACCACCACCTTCGTCATGCCCGACCACGATGTGACCATCACCGCCCAGGTGGAGACCGAGACCCCCGCCGTGGACAAGAGCCTGCTGCAAGAGACCTATGAGAAGGCCCTGAGCTACGACACCAGCAACCTCATCCCCATGGTGGCCGAGTTCTACCAGAAGGCTCTGGACCAGGCCAAGGCGGTGCTGGACGACCCCAACGCCACCACCGATGAAGTGTGGGGTGCCTGGGACGACCTGGTGCTGGCCATCCAGCTGCTGGACTTTACCAAGGCCGATAAGGACATGCTGGAACTGCTCCTGGACCGGGCCCAGACCATGGTGGACAACGCCGACAAGTATGTGGCTGACCACTGGCAGCAGCTGGTGGACGCTCAGGCCAACGCCCAGGAGGTCTATGACGACCCCAACGCCCTGGACTCCGACGTGCAGCCCGTGGCAGACGCCCTGCTGGACGCCATCCTGGCCCAGCGCTTCAAGGCAGACAAGTCCATCCTGGAGGACCTGCTCGGCAAGGCCCAGGGCATGGACCTCACCGGTTACACCGCCGAGTCCGTCGCCACCTTCCGCTCCGCCCTGGCCGAGGCTCAGGCCGTGCTGGCCGACGAAACCCTCAGTGAGGACGACCAGAAGACCGTGGACGCCGCGGTGGAGCAGCTAATCCAGGCCATGAACGGCCTCACCGCCGAAGGCGAGGCCCAGCCCAGCGACAAGCCGGAAACCACCGACACCCCTGAGGCTTCTCAGAAGCCCGAGGCCACCCAGAAGCCGGAGAACGTGCCCCAGACCGGGGACCACAGCCAGGTACTGCTGTACGTGGCAGCTCTGGGCGGCGCTGCGGCCCTGATGGCCGGTATGGCTGCTGCAAAGCGCAAGGAACGCCAGGGTAAGTAATCGCTTCCCCTGTCCTCCATACACACACAAACCAAACCGGGACAAGCCCGGCGGCTGATGGCCGCCGGGCTTGTCCTTTCTATGTCTTCTCGTTGGGCTTCCGGGCAAACACCTCTTTGATGCCCACATACAGCATGAGCAATCCGAACAGGCGGCGCAGCAGTCCCACGTCCAGCTGCCCCGCCACCGCCCCGGCGGCGATGGCGGCGGGAATGCCCAGTACCAGGCACCACACCACCCCCTGCCACTCCACCCGCCCTCTTCTGGCGTGGGACACCAGGGCGGGGGCGGCACAGGCCAGAAAGTACATCAGGTTGACGCCCCCCGCCTGGTACTGCTCCAGCCCTGCCACGGCGGTGAGGTAGATCACCAGCAGTGTGCCGCCCCCCACGCCGCAGCCGCTGAGTACCCCGGTGGCCGCTCCCACCAAAACGCCCAGTAGGTTCACAGCAACAACACCGCCTTCACGCCCCCATACACCAGCAGGGCCCCAAAGCCCCGGCGCAGCCAGAGCACCGGAATTTTGTCAAACACCCGACCCGCCAGCACGCCGCCTACCAGCCCCCCGGCCAGATAAGGCAGCGCCACGGCAACGTCTACCCCGCCCTTTCTGACGTAGCTGATGAGCGCCGCCACACACAGGGGCAGCACCACCGCCACCGAGGTGGCAAAGGCTTTCCGCTGCTCCAGCCCCACCCAGCCCACAAACAAGGGCACCAGAAACAGCCCGCCTCCGGCCCCGAAAAAACCGTTGGCCACCCCGGCCAGCAGCCCAATGATGATGTATTTGCTCCGCTCCTTCACGCCATCACCCCCGGACTAGTGTTCCCTGCCAAACCCATTTCATGCAAAACGACAGAGGTGCAGAAGAACGTCCGGCTGTTCTCCTGCACCTCTGTGGTTGTATGCTCCAATTCCGTGTCTCTATACCCGCTGCAACTCCAGCTTTTGGTCCACATAATTTTTACCCACCGCACCCAGCAGATTGCGCCGGGTGACGATGCCGCACAGGGCGTTGCGGTCGTCCACCACGGGGACAAAGTTCTGCTCCATAGCCAGGTCCATCACCTCTTGGAAGGTGGCCCGGATGCTCACGGCGGGGCAGAAATCGCTGCGCATAATGTCTCGGATTTTGGTCTGTTCCAGCTTCTTTTTGTCGGTGGAGTTCACCGCCAGAATGTGGCGGAGAAAATCTCCCTCGGTGACACAGCCCACATAGCCCCCTTGCCCGTCCAGCACAGGAATGGCGGTGTAGCTGTTGTGACACATGGTTTCCAAGCCCTGCCGCACCGTGTTGTCCTGGTGCAGTACCATGGTACAGGCCTTGGGGATCATAATTTTCGCAATGTTCATGTGATGTTTCCTCATCTCACGGGGTGATGGTATGGATGCCGGACCGCTCCACAGCCTGGAGCGGTGTCCATGATTATGATAGCATAGCTTTCTTGCTTTGGAAAGGGGCTGTCCCGGATGAAAAAAATTTTTCCTCTCTTCCTCCTGACAACTGAGTTAGCCAAATGCAACTCTAAGAAACATCAGGAGGAACGGTCCATGAATTTGACCCATGCGCATTGCACTTACTGGCAATCCCAACAGTGGAAAAACCACCATGTACAACGCCCTCACCGGACGCTCGGAACGAGTGGGCAACTGGGCAGGTGTGACGGTGGACAAGAAGGAGAGCCCCGTCAAGCCGCAGTTCAACCCCCAGGGGCTGGACCTGGTGGCAGTGGACCTGCCGGGGCCTATTCCATGTCCCCCTTCACGTCCGAGGAGAGCATCACCAGCAGCTACGTCCGCCAGGAGCGGCCCGACGTGATCGTCAACATTGTGGACGCCACCAACTTGAGCCGCTCCCTCTTCTTCACCACCCAGCTGCTGGAACTGGGCATTCCCGTGGTGGTGGCTCTGAACAAGCACGACTTAAACGAAAAGAAGGGCACCAACATTGACATCTCCGCCCTGTCCCGTGCCCTGAACTGTCCGGTGGTGGAGACCATCTCCACCTCCCAGAAGGGTCTTTCTCAGGTGGTGGAGGCCGCCGTGGCCCAGAACGGTAAGGCCCAGACCCCGCCTTTTGTCCAGGGAGATGTGGATCTGACCAGCAAAGCTTCGGTGGAACAGGCTGACCGCCAGCGCTTTGCCTTTGTGGGCCAGCTGGTGAAGAAGGTGGAGCAGCGCAAGGTGCTCACCCGCCAGAGCAACGTCCAGGACAAGGTGGACCGGGTGCTGGCCAACCGCTGGCTGGGCATCCCCATCTTCGCTGTGGTGATGTTCCTGGTCTTTGACATCTCCCAGTCCCGCTTAGGCCCCTTCATTGCCGACTTCCTGGTGGGCTGGATCGAGACCTTCCAGGGCTGGGTGGGGGAACAGATCGCCTCTGCCAACCCCTTCCTCCAGTCTCTGCTGGTGGACGGCATCATCGGCGGCGTGGGCGCCGTGGTGGGCTTCCTGCCCCTGGTGATGGTGATGTACTTCCTCATCGCCCTGCTGGAGGACTGCGGCTATATGGCCCGGGTCAGCGTGGTCATGGACCCCTTCTTTAAGAAGGTGGGTCTGTCGGGCAAGTCCATCATCCCCATGATCATCGGCACCGGCTGCGCCATCCCCGGCGTCATGGCCTGCCGCACCATCCGCAATGAGCGGGAGCGGCGCACCACCGCCATGCTCACCCCCTTCATGCCCTGCGGGGCCAAGCTGCCCGTCATTGCCCTGTTTGCCGGGGTGTTTTTCTCCGACGCCTCCTGGGTGGGTACCCTGATGTACTTTGTGGGCATTGTCCTCATCATCCTGGGGGCTCTGCTGGTGCAGAAGATCACCGGGCACAAGTACCGCAAGTCCTTCTTTATCATGGAGCTGCCCGAGTACAAGGTGCCCAGCCTGAAACGGGCGGTGCTGTCCATGCTGGGCCGGGCCAAGGCCTTTATTATCAAGGCGGGCACCATCATTCTGGTGTGCAACGCCGCCGTACACATCATGCAGAACTTTAACTGGTCCCTCCAGCTGGTGGAAGAGGGCATGGAGTCCACCTCCATTCTGGCCACCATCGCCCACCCCTTCGCCATCCTCATGATTCCCCTGGGCTTTGGCGTGTGGCAGCTGGCTGCCGCTGCGGTCACTGGCTTCATCGCCAAGGAGAACGTGGTGGGCACTCTGGCTGTGGTGTACGGCCTGACCAACTTCATTGATGTGGACGCTTTGGAACTGGTGGGCGGGGCCAACGAAGTGGCCGCCACCATGGGGTTGACCACCGTGGCTGCCCTGGCCTACCTGATGTTCAACCTGTACACACCTCCCTGCTTTGCCGCCATTGGCGCTATGAACTCGGAGATGCACAGCAAAAAGTGGCTGTTCGGCGGCATTGCCCTCCAGCTGGGCACCGGCTACACCCTCTCCTTCCTGGTCTACCAGATCGGCACCCTGGTCACCACCGGCAGCGTGGGCACCGGGTTTGTCCCCGGCCTCATCGCCGTGGCCTGTATGGTGGGCATTGTTGTGGCCCTCATCCTGCGCACTCAGAAGCACATGGCCCAGGAGTACACCCTGAGCGGCGCCGGGAAAGGCAAGGTGACCGCGTAATGGACTACATCATCATCGCTGTAGTGGTGGTCATTCTGGCCGCTGCCATCGGGTACATTGTGAAAAAGAAAAAGTCCGGGGCCCATTGCATCGGCTGTCCCGACGGGGGCAGCTGCTCCCACTGCCAGGGAGGCGGCTCCTGCCACTGTCATAAGTGAAAAAGAGTCAAACAGAGATGGTGCAACCATTGGAGCATCATCTCTGTTTTTCTTGCGATAACCTGTCAGTTCCCCAAAAACAGCTCGCCAATGACTTCCTTGTGCAAGGGGTTGACCGTCTAACCACCCAAGGTTCCGGCTTGCCAGCCTGGTGGGGACGCTCCCCGCTGGGGGTGCCTTTTGGGCGGGCAAAAGGCACCAAAACCCGCTTAGGGCGTTCCCCCCTAAGGACCTCCCTGGGGTACGAGGCTGGGCCTGCGTCAAGTCTGTATTCGGCCCGTCACCCTTGCTGTGGCCCCTGTTTGTGCCACCACACTAGGCCACCCTGGGCAGCTGGCCCTATGGCCGGGTGGTTTCCACCTCCGGGCCTACCCTGGAGCAGCGGCGTTCCCGCCGCCGAACATCCGGCTTTCGATGATTGCCAGACTCAAAGCCTCCCCCAGGGAGGGAGCCATACCCCTTAGATAAAACAGGGTCTGCTGCGAAGTTCAACTTTGCAGCAGACCCTGTTTGTATTACATCTGAAACATCACGCCCACCACCGCAGAAAAGGCGATGAACACAATGGGGTGGAGCTTCTTGGCGGGAGTGTAGCGCATGAGCACGAACACCAGGGCTGCCAGGGCCACGCCCATCCAGTGCACCCCCAGGGGGCTGCCCTCTTTGGCCAGGGCAATCACCGCCACTTCCAGCAGGGCCACGGTGATGAGGGCCACCGAGGCCGCCCGCAGGCCGTAGAAAATGGCGTCCACCACCCGGGACTGGCGGAACTGCTTCAAAATCCGGGCAATGAGGAGAATCACCAGAATGGAGGGGGTCACCAGGCCCAGGGTGGACACAATGCCACCCAGCAGTCCGGCGGTGTTAAAGCCCACGTAGGTGGACATGTTCACCCCCAGGGGACCAGGGGTAGACTCGGAGATGGCGATCATGTCCGCCAGCTGCCCCGAGGTAAACCAGCCCGTGCGCTGGCCCAGGTCGGTGAGGAAGGGGATGGTGGCCAGGCCGCCGCCCACGGAGAACAGGCCCACCTTGAAAAATTCAAAGAAGAGGCGCAGGTAGATCATGCCTTCTCCCCTCCCTTCTTACCGTAGATGGCCAGCCCCACCAGGCCGGACACCACCACCAGGAACACCGGGGAGCACAGAGTCCCCAGCACCTGGCCCAGGGCCCCGCCGGGCATGGGGGCCCACACCCCCACAGCGCCCGCAAGGAGCACCACCACATAGATGAGCCGGGTTTTCCAGTCCACCAGAGAGGTGTTCAGCAGCTTCAACACGCTGGACAAAATGAGGGCCACCACACCCGCTCGCACCCCGTTGAAGGCGTGAACCACCACGTCCAGGTGCATAAAGTTACTCAAAAAAGCGGCAATGGCCAGGATAATCACCAGGCAGGGGAACACCACTCCCAGGGTGGCCACGGTGCCACCCAGCCACCCCATCCGGTTATAACCCACAAAGGTGGCGGTGTTCACGGCGATGACGCCGGGGGTACACTGGCCTACAGCGTAGTAGTCCGCCAGTTCCTCCTCGGTGGCCCAGCCTTTGTTGTCCACCAGCTCCCGCTGCAGGATGGGGAGCATGGCGTAGCCGCCGCCGAAGGTGCACACCCCGATTTTGGCAAAGGTAAAGAAGAGGCTCACGTATGGTTTCATGCCAGGTCCTCCCATTCCTCCAGCCACAGGCGGGCCACCGCGTCACTGGGCATCCGCCAGTCTCCCCGGGGGGAGAGGGTGACCGAGCCCACCTTGGGCCCGTCGGGCAGACAGGAGCGCTTGAACTGCTGGGCGAAGAAGCGGCGGTAGAAGTTGCCCAGCCAGCGGTGGAGGGTGGCCTTGTCATAGCGGTCACCCAGGGCGTACACCGCCAGACGGAACACCTTCCGGGGGGAGAAGCCCCAGCGGATGGCGTAGTAGAGGAAGAAGTCGTGGAGCTCGTAGGGGCCCACCAGGTCCTCGGTCTTCTGGGCAATCTCCCCGTCCTTGGGGGGAAGCAGCTCGGGGGAGACGGGGGTGTCCAGAATGTCCTGGAGTACCTCGCCCAGCTTGCCTCCCTCCTCCCGGGCCACGTAGTCCACCAGATGGCGCACCAGGGTCTTGGGAATGGAGGCGTTGACGGCATACATGGACATGTGGTCCCCGTTGTAGGTGGCCCAGCCCAGGGCCAGCTCGGACAGGTCCCCGGTGCCGATGACCAGGCCGCCGGTGCGGTTGGCAATGTCCATGAGCACCTGGGTGCGCTCCCGGGCCTGTCCGTTTTCAAAGGTGACGGAGTGGTCCTCCATGGACTGGCCAATGTCGGCAAAGTGCTGGCGCACGGCGTCCCCGATGTTCACTTCCTGGAATCCGGTGCCCAGTTCTCCAGCCAAAATCTCCGCATTGGACCGGGTGCGGGCGGTGGTGCCAAAGCAGGGCATGGTGATGGCCAGAATATCCCGCTTAGCCCGGCCCAGCAGGTCGAAAGCCCGGGCGGTGATTAAGAGCGCCAGGGTGGAGTCCAGGCCACCGGACAGCCCCACCACGGCGGTGGCGGCATGGGTGTGCTCCAGCCGCTTGGCAAGGCCTAAGGCCGCCAGGGTGAGAATCTCCTGGCACCGCTCGGCCCGTCCCGCCTCATCCTGTGGCACAAAGGGGGTGGGAGAGATGGGCCGGGTGAGGCGGGTCTCGGACAGGATGAAGCGCACCTCCGCCCACCCCTCGGGGTGGCGGCTGTGGAAGGTGGTCAGCCGCTGCCGCTCGTGGCACAGCCGGCCAATGTCCAGCTGGGAGATGGTCAGCCCGGTTCCGAAGCGGCGCTCGGCCAGCAGAGTGCCGTTTTCCGCAATTAGATTGTGCCCGGAGAACACCAGGTCGGTGGTGGACTCCCCTTCCCCGGCGTCGGCGTACACATAGCCGCAGCACAGCCGCCCGGACTGGCCCACCACCAGGTTGCGGCGGTAACTGCTCTTGCCCACGATCTCGTTACTGGCGGACAGATTCAAAATCACCGTGGCCCCGTACTCGGCCAGGGTGCGGGAGGGCGGGTCGGACACCCACAAATCCTCGCACAGCTCTACGCCGATGCGCAGGCCGGGCACGTCGGGGCACTCCATGAGGGGAGAGGCCCCGTACAGCTCCTGCCAGCCCTCCTCCAGGTGGGGCAGGCGCACCAAAAAGCTGTGGTCAAAGAACAGCCCCTCCCCGGAGGCAAACCACCGCTGTTCGTAGAACTCCCCGTAGTTGGGGATGTGGGTCTTGGGCACCACCGTCACCACCTGGCCGTACTGGATGACCACGGCGCAGTTGTACAGCTTACCCCCCGCCCGCAGGGGCATACCCAGGGCGCAGAGCACCTCCAGGTGTTGGGTGGCCTGCATCACGCTGCGCAGAGCCTCCAGAGCTCCGTCCAGCAGGGTGTCCTGCAAAAAGAGGTCGCCGCAGGTGTAACCGGTGAGGCACAGCTCGGGCAGGACGAGAATTTTCACTCCCTGCTCCTGGGCCTCCTCCATCAGGCGGACAATTTCCGCCCCGTTGTGGGCGCAGTCGGCCACCCGGATGGAGGGGGTGCCCGCCGCCACGCATATCAAGCCGTCTTTCATGGGAAAACAGCCTCCTTCTTCACAATACATCGGGAAATATCATATCCTAAATTGGCAGCAATTGCAACCGCTCCCCGGCGGTTCTATCCCCCCGCTCCTCGGCATAGGTTGTGGAGAGGTGAATGCTATGCAAAAGAACAGGACAAGTGCCCCCCTGCTGCGCGGCGTCCGGCAGGGCATCGCCCTCTTCCTGACAGCTGTGGCCCTGTGGATCGTCTATCTCACCGCCGACCCCGCGGTGGCCCTTGAAAAACTCAAACAGCTGGCCCAACTGGACCAGCTCACCGCCGCTCTTGTGAATTTGGAACTGCCCTGGGACACCCAGCCCTCCACACCCCTGTGGCAGCAGGTGATTCTGGGCCAGTCCTCCCTGCTGGCCGGGGCCGCTCAGGCCACCCCAGCCCCAGTGGCCACCCAGGCGCCCCAGCCCACCGCCACTCCACAGCCGGAAGCGGAGGAACAGGAGGAGACGCCCGAGGAGCCTCCGGCACAGACCACCACCGCCCCGGACGGCATCATTCCCAGCACCCTGAAGGCCACCGACTCCCCGGTGTATGCCACCTATGACACCGTGAGCATCCGCAACTACACCGACTACGCCCTGGATGTCAAGGCCCTGTTGGAGGCCGCCCCCAAGCTCACCCCGGCTCAGGAGGGCCCCGACATTCTCATCTATCATTCCCACGCCACCGAGGCCTATACCATGGACGGCACCGACATGTATGAGGAGAGTGACAGTTATCGTACCCTGAATACCGAACAGAACATGGTGCGGGTGGGCACCGAGATGACCAAGATTTTGGAGGCGGCGGGACTGGAGGTCATCCACGACACCACCCTCTACGACTACCCCGATTACAACGATGCCTACAACCGCTCCTCCCAGGCGGTGAAGGAGACGTTGGACAAATACCCCTCCATCCGCCTGGTCATTGATGTGCACCGGGACGCCCTGGTGGCCAATGACGGCACCATCTATAAGACGGTGGCGGGCACGGTGGAGAACTGCGCCCAGGTGATGATGGTCATGGGCACCGACTCCCTGGGCCAGACTCACCCCAATTGGCGGGTCAACCTGTCCCTTTCCGCCTCCATCCAGAAGGCCCTGGCGGATAAGTGGTCCACCCTGGCCCGGCCCATCGCCCTGCGCACCTCCCGGTTCAACCAGCACTACTCCACCGGGTGCCTGCTGGTGGAGATCGGCAGCCACGGCAACACCCTCCAAGAGGCCATCACCGCCGGGCGGCTGTTTGCCCGTACCATAGCAGATCTATTTCAAAAGGAATAGCCTGAAAAAGGTGGAAGCGGTCTTTTCAGACTGCTTCCACCTTCTTTGTTTTTCTTTCTCTCATTCTCAGGTCCAGACTCGCTCCCCTGGCGAGGGGAGACGCGCTGGCGCTGGGGTCCATTTTGAGTGGCCAAAATGGACGAAAAGCCACAAAAGGGGCTCGCCCCTTTTGAAACCCCAAGGATTTGATTTTGTTTTGTGCGGTGGGGCCGTAGTCGCCCCTGGTCCCGGCAGGGTCACATAGATGGCGCATCACGTTTCTGGGGTATGCCTACTCCACTGTTAGCTTCCACTTCGATTGCCAGGGCCTCAAGTCTGGGTGGTATGCGGCCGCTTCCCGGCCGCCGTCGGCCGGGTGGACCAGAAAGGGCCGAAACCTGGAGAAGCGGCGTTCCCGCCGCCGGGAGCCAGCCCCTCGATAGCTGGGAACAGCGGCTCACCAGAGTAAGGCCCTGGCAGTAAAAGGACGTATGAACAGAGAAGTGAACACGAACCATAGAACAGAAAGCCATCTATGTGACCTCACCGGGCCAAGGGCCGAAACAAGGAGGATGCAGGGACACCCAGTACCGCGGGGTGGATTCCACAAGGCGGGGGAAGGCCCCGCCTTTGGTGGGTCTTTGGTGACTTTCTGCCCAGTCAGAAAGTCACCCCAGCGGAGCGTCCCCGGCTGGGGCGCTGGTCTCCGCCTGACAAATCGGAGAAGGACAGGCCCTGCCCGTCACCGCCTTCACCGTGCCACAGAGACAGATTAAAATATGACCTGCACCAATACCATGTAGAAGATGGTGCCCCCCATAATGGACAGCATATTGTTGCGCTTCCACAGGTGTAGCCCCACCACCGCAGCACAGGCCAAGAGGGCGGGCAGCCACTGGTCTGTGGAGGTAAAGCGCACCCCCTTCAGGCAGTACACAATGAGCATGGCAATGACCCCGGCGGGGAGATATTTGCCCAGATAGAGCACCACTTTGGGGGGCTTGCCTCCCCGGTCAAAGAGGAAAAAGGGCAGAGCCCGGGTGAGGAAGGTCACCACCGCCATCACCGCAATGGCGGCAGCCGTTTGGGCGACACTCATACCTTTTCCTCCTCTCGGTCCAAATAGGGGCGCAGCAGCAACAGCCCCGCCACCAAAATGCCCAGGGCGGGGATGAGAAACTGTCCATTCTCCGCCCCCAACGCCAACAGGCACACCAGAGTGCCCCCCGCTCCCAAAAACACCGGCAAGTGCCGGGAGGCAGACTGCCACTGCTCCACGGCGATGACCAGAAACAGGGCAGTCATGGCAAAGTCAATGCCCTGGGTGTTGATGGTGATGAGGGCACCCGCCACCGCCCCGATCACCGACCCGGCAATCCAATACAACTGGTCCAGCAGGGCGATGGCAAAGTAGAAGTCCCGGGGCTCCACCCCCTCCGGCGCCTCCACCCCCGCCAGCAGGGCGTAGGTCTCGTCGGTGAGGGAAAACATCATGTACCACTTCCGTGCCCCCATGCCCCGGAATTTCTCCAGCATGGACAGGCCGTACACCAGGTGTCGGAAATTGATGATGAGGGTCAGCAGGGCCACGTCCGCCAGGGGAGCCGCCGTGGACAGCAGACTCACCCCCAGATACTGGCCGCTTCCGGCGTAGATGGTCATGGACATCAGGGCCGACCACAAAGGCACATACCCCGCCGCCGACATCATCCACCCAAAGACGATGCCGATGGACAGATAGCCCATGAGCACCGGCACCGTGTAGGGAAAGGCGGCGGCGATGGTCTTCCGATTCATGTCAGGTCACTTCCTTGCACTTCTCTTTTGTACGCTATTATACGAAAGTATTCAGCGTTTGGCAAGGGCCGTTCCACTCCCGTACAAATTACCCGGATTTCTCCCCTCTCAACGGGGCAATCACCAGGTCAAATTGAGAATTTATCCGGAAAAAGCACCCCGAACCACCACAAAAATAGCATTCGAATATCTGGATATTTTGCAGATACTCCTTGAATGACCGGGTGATATCCATGAAAATTTTATATTTTACTTACTTTTGTTCAATTTGTATTGTTAAGAAGGGAGAAAATACGTTATCTTCGTCCATATCGTTGATGTCCGTGCAACTGCATGCTAAGATTTTCCTGACAAAGGGGTTTGCAGCGCCCTGCGGACCCAGACAGCTGGTACGCTGTCAGAAACAAACGAGAAGGAGGACAAACCATGAGAAACACGTTTCTAAAACGAGCAGTGGGAGTTGCGCTGGCTCTGACCATGACCCTCAGCGCCATTCCCCTCTCACCCCGGGCTGTGGCAACTTCGGACAGCGGGAATCAGACCTTTACCAATCCCGTGATGTATGCCGACGTCCCGGATGTGGACGTCATCCGGGTGGATGACGCCTACTACATGGTGAGCACCACCATGCACCTCTCCCCCGGCTGCCCCGTGATGAAGTCCACGGACCTGGTCAACTGGGAGACGGTGAGCTACACCTACGACATTCTGGATGACGGCGACAAGTTCGCCCTGCGCAACGGGGAGAGCGACTACGGCAGCGGCTCCTGGGCCGCCAGCATCCGCCACTACAACGGCAAGTATTACGTATCCTTTGCCAGCCTGTCCACCGGGAAGACCTACATCTTCTCCACCACCGATGTGGAAAACGGCACCTGGCATCGGTCTGAGTTTTCCGGCTACCTCCACGACGTGTCCCTGCTCACCACCCAGGACGACGGCATGTACGTGGTCTACGGCAGCGGCACCGCCCGGTGCCGCCCCGTCTACGAGGACGAGAATGGGGACATCACCCTGGGCGACGAGGTGACCCTCATTGAATACACCGGCCTGGACAACGACGGCAATCCGGTCAACGGTCCTGTGTCCTACATCTCCGAGGGCATCCACGCCTATGAGATCGGGGACTACTACTACCTGTTTATGATTCAGTGGCCCACCGGCGGACGCCGACAGGAAGTCTGCTGGCGCGCCTCCTCCCTGGACGGCCCCTGGGAGAGCCGCAAGGTCTTCGACTCCGGCCTGGAGTTTGACGGCCAGATGGACGACGCCGGCGTGGCCCAGGGCGGCATCGTGCAGGCCGCCGACGGCTCCTGGTACGCCATGCTCTTCCAGGACCACAGCTCTGTGGGCCGCATCCCGGTGCTGGTGCCTGTGACCTGGGAGGACGGCTGGCCCGTGTTCGGCGATGAAAACGGACAGGCCCCTGTGGAGATGGACCTCCCCGGCACCTACACCGGCGAGAAGGACATTGTGGTCTCTGACGAGTTCTACAACGGCCAGCCCCACTCCTTCGCCGCCGACAACCGCAGCGTGTCCACCGCCGCGGACACCGCCGCCCAGAACGCGGCAGCGGTAGAGGCCCAGCCCACCGCCGACCAAGAGGCCGAGCGGATGGAGCTCATCGTCAACGGCGGCTTTGAGGACGGCACCGAGCCCTGGGCCGTCCAGGAGGCCGCCACCCTCACCCCCGTGGACGAGGACGGCAACACCGTGCTGCTGGTGTCCGACCGCACCAACACCACCTCCGGCCCCAAGCAGGTCCTCACCGGACAGCTGAGCCAGGGCCAGAAGGTCCAGGTCAGCGCCAAGGTCAAGTACAACGACGGCCCCGCCTCCAAGACCTTCAACTTCTGCATCCAGTGCGGCGACTGGCGCGGCATTGACGTGGTGGGCTCGGTCACCGCCCAAAAGGGCCAGTGGGCCACCATCACCGGCACCTACACCATCCCCAACGATGCGGACATGTCCTATGTGGGATGCTTCATCGAGACCGCCTGGACCGCCACTCCCGACCCCACCAACGACCTGTTCGACTTCTATGTGGACGACGTGTCCGTCACCGTGGAGGCAGAGGAGCCGGGCTACGGCATTATCGTCAACGGCGGCTTTGAGGACGGCACCGAGCCCTGGGCCGTCCAGGAGGCCGCCACTCTGGAGATCGTCACCGAGGAGGCATTCAGCGGCTCTTATTCCGCCAAGATCTCCGACCGCACCAACACCGCCTCCGGCCCCAAGCAGGTCCTCACCGGACAGCTGATCCAGGGCCAGAAGGTCCAGGTCAGCGCCAAGGTCAAGTACAACGATGGCCCCGCCTCCAAGACCTTCAACTTCTGCATCCAGTGCGGCGACTGGCGCGGCATTGACGTGGTGGGCTCGGTCACCGCCCAAAAGGGCCAGTGGGCCACCATCACCGGCACCTACACCATCCCCAACGATGCAGACATGTCCTATGTGGGATGCTTCATCGAGACCGCCTGGACCGCCGCCCCCGACCCCACCAACGACCTGTTCGACTTCTATGTGGACGACGTGTCCGTGGTGGTGCTGCCCGACGAGAAGGAGCCTGTGGAGCCCGGAGAGAACGACGACAACGGCTCCTATCTGGACCTGGCCTGGCAGTGGAACCACAACCCCAACAACAACGACTGGTCTCTGACCCAGCGCAACGGCTTTTTGCGCCTGACCACCGGCACCAAGGCCAAGAACATCCTGGAGGCCCGGAACACCCTGACCCAGCGCACCTACGGCCCCACCTGCTCGGGCAATGTGGCCCTGGAGATCGCCGGGATGAAAAACGGCGATGTGGCCGGACTGGCCGCCTTCCAGCAGCGGTACGGCTACGTGGGCGTGAAGATGGAAAACGGCACCAAGTACCTGGTGATGACCAAGACCGAGTCCGACTCTGACCCCAACGGCACCGAGGTGGAGCGAGTGGCTCTGGACAACGGGGTCAACCGGGTATACCTCCGGGTGGACTTCGACTACACCCAGCGCAAGGATCAGGCCACCTTCTTCTACAGCCTGGACGGCGCAGCGTGGACCCAGATCGGCAACACCCTTCAAATGGCCTACACCATGCCCCACTTCATGGGCTACCGTTTCGGCCTGTTCAACTACGCCACCCAGACCACTGGCGGCTATGTGGACTTTGACTACTTCCACGTCTCCGACCAGTGCTCCAACGGCTCTGAGACCGTCCTGAATGCCTCTCTGGACGACATCGACGACGTGCTGGGCGTGGCCTACGCCCAGGTGGAGCTGCCCGTGAAGCTGGACACCCTCCCCGACGGCGACTACACCAAGTTGGAAGCGTCTCTGAACATCCCCGACGACTTCACCGTGTCCGGCGTGGTGTTTGACGAGAAGAACGTCACCGGAGAGGCCACTTACACCTATCAGGACGGACGTCTGGTGCTCACCGTGTCCGGGGACAACGTCAACTATCAGGACAACGGCGGCACTGGCTTTGCCACCGTCCAGCTCCAGCTCACCGACTACACCACCCAGAACAAGACCGTGCAGGTGCGCACCGACTACGTGCGGGTCACCGGCGGCAACGTCTCCTATCGGGTGGACAGCGCCGTGTCCAACATCTCCCTGGTGAAGCTGGACTCCGAGGCCCTGGCCAAGATTCCCGGCTACTCCAACCCTCTCATCGACTACGACTTCGGCGCAGACCCCTTCGCCCTGGAGTACAACGGCCGGGTGTACGTGTACATGACCGCCGACCAGTTCGAGTACGACCAGAACGGCAATATCATCGACAACACCTATTCCAAGATCAACTCCCTCCACGTCATCTCCTCCGCCGACCTGGTCAACTGGACCGACCACGGCTTTATCCCCGTGGCAGGCCCCAACGGCGTGGCCAAGTGGGCCAACAACTCCTGGGCCCCGGCCATCGCCTACAAGCAGATTGACGGACAGGACAAGTTCTTCCTGTACTTCTGCAACGGCGGCGGCGGTATCGGCGTGCTGGAGGGCGACTCCCCGGTGGGTCCCTTCACCGATCCTCTGGGCCACGCCCTCATCGACGGCAGCACCCCCGGCACCCAGGGTGTGCCCTGGATTTTCGACCCCGCTGTCATGGTGGATGACGACGGCACCGGATACCTGGTCTTTGGCGGCGGCATCCCCGCTGGACAGGACCTGAACCCCAAGAGCGCCCGCATTGTCCGGCTGGGTGACGACATGATCAGCCTGGACTGCGAGCCGGTGATGATCGACGCCCCCTGCATGTTTGAGGACGGCGGCATCCACAAGGCCAACGGCAAGTACTACTACACCTACTGCTCCAACTTCTCCGGCAACCACTCCGCCGTGGAGGGCTACCCGGGCTACGGCATCATCTGCTATATGGTCAGCGATGACCCCCTGGGCCCCTATGAGTACTGCGGCGAGATTCTCCAGAACCCCTCCACCTACTTCGGAGTGGGCGGCAACAACCACCACGCCATCTTCAACTTCCAGGGCACCTCTTACATCGTCTACCACGCCCAGACTCTGGGCCAGGCCATGGGCATTGAGAAGGGCTATCGTTCCACCCACATCAACGAGGTGGAATACTACGCCGATGGCCGCATCGTCCCCATCCAGGCCGACCGAGAGGGCATCAGCCAGCTGGAGACCATGAGCCCCTATCAGCTCACCGCCGGGGAGACCATCGCCTGGCAGGCCGGTATCAAGGTAGAGGCCTGTGACCAGCCCGGCCAAGGCCTGTCGGAAGTGAACAACCGCGCCGTCACCGACATCCAAAACGGCGACTGGATTGCCGTGGCCGGTCTGGACTTCGGCGACAAGGGCGCCGCCTCCTTCACCGCCAGCATCGCCGCCCAGGCGGGCGGAGCTGTGGAGCTGCGGGTGGACTCCCCCGACGGCACCGTGGTGGGTACCCTCACCGTGCCCGCCGGAGACGGCACCTATCAGACCCTCACCTGCGATGTCACCGGCCTCACCGGAGTACACAACCTGTTTCTGGTGTTCACCGGAGACGACCAGGCGGAGAACCTGATGAGCCTGGACACCTGGCAGTTCACCGAGGCGGGCGAGTCTGCTTCCGCCAACAAGGCCCTGCTCCAAGCCACCTATGACTACGCCGTGAATCTGGACACCACCGGTGTGGTGCAGGCCGCTGTGGACGCCTTCCAGAAGGCCCTCACCGAGGCCAAGGCCGTGCTGGACAACCCCAACGCCACCCAGGAGCAGGTGAACACCGCTTGGGACAACCTGCTGGAGGGTATCTGGGGTCTGGGCCTGAAGCAGGGCGACAAGACCATGCTGGAGCTGCTCATCCACAGGGCAGAGGGCATGCTCCCCAATGAGAGCAAGTACCTGCCCGACCACTGGCAGGAGCTGCTGGACGCTCTGGCCGCCGGTCAGGACGTGATGGAGGACGGCAATGCCCTCCAGGGCGACGTGGAGACCGCCGTGGACGAGCTCCTCACCGCCATTCTGGCCCAGCGCTTCAAGGCGGATAAGTCCATCCTGGAAGACCTGATCGGCGCTGCCCAGGACATGGACCTCACCGGATACACCGCCGAGTCCGTGGCCACCTTCCGCTCCGCTCTGGCCGCTGCCCAGGCTGTGATGGCCGACGAGAGCCTGTCGGAGGACGACCAGCAGGTGGTGAACGACGCCGTGGCCGCGCTCCAGAGCGCCATGGACGGCCTCACCGCCGAGGGCGACGTGCAGCCCTCTGAGAAGCCTCAGGAGAGCCAGAAGCCTGAGCAGACCCAGGCCCCTGAGACCACCGACCAGCCTCAGGCCACCCAGAAGCCTGAGAACGTGCCTCAGACTGGGGACTCCGCCCAGCTGATGGGGTACGTGGCGGCCCTCACCGCCGCTGTGGGCCTGCTGGCTGGCGCTGCCTATGTGTCCCGCAAGCGTCGCAGCTAATCCCAAATCAAGCAAAAAGTACGGTCAGCTTCGGCTGGCCGTACTTTTTGCTTCAAAAGCCTCCCTTGTGTAAAGGGAGGTGGCCCGGCGCAAGCCGGGTCGGAGGGATTGTCTTTCTCCAATTTCTTTGGCAGGAACCAGCGCCCCCGCCGGGGACGCTCCGCTTATGCCCGATTTCTCCCCGATGAGAAATCGGGGAAAGAATCGCCAAAGGCGGGGCCTTCCCCCGCCTTGTGGAATTCACCCCGCGGTACGGGGAGCCCCTGCAAATTTCTCTTTGCGGCCCTTGGCCCGGTGGGGTCACATAGAGGGCATGGCAATTCTTTTGTAAGTTTCAGCTTCTACGACAAATAAAACTTCTACCACGAGGGCCTCACCCTGGTGTGCAACTGTTCCCAGTTGCCGATAGCCTGGCTCCCGGCGGCGGGAGCGCCGCACACACCAGAGTAGGCCCGGAGGTGGAAACCGCCTGGCTATAGGGCCAGCTGCCCAGAGCAGCCTGGTGTGGTGGCACGACTAGGTGCCACAGCAAGGGTCACGGGCCGAACACCAGCTTGACGCAGTTCCAGCCTCGTACCCCAAGGGGGGTACTTAGGGGGGAACGCCCTAAGCGGGTTTTGGTTTCTTTTGCCCGTTCAAAAGAACCCCCCAGCGGGAAGCGCGTCTTCCCTCGCCAGGGGAGAACGGCCACGTCTGAGACTTGGGAGAGGGGCGCCCTCTCTCCCACACTTCATATATTTTTCTTGTTTCCACTGCCCCTTTGCGCTATACTAGATCTAATATCAAGCAATACTACGGGAAGGTGCATGTATGAAACAGCTGCTCTTTGTATACAACCCCAAAGCTGGCCGCCAGCGGGCCAAAACCATGCTCTCCGACGTGCTCACGGTGTTCGCCCAGGAGGGCTACCAGATCACCGTGCGCCCCACTCTAGGCCCCGGAGACGCCACCCAGGTGGTGGCAGACACCGCCGCCCACTATGACCGGGTGGTGTGCTGCGGCGGGGACGGCACCCTCAACGAGACGGTGGGCGGGCTGCTCTCCCTGCCCCGGGAGGAGCGGCCGGTTCTGGGCTATATCCCGGCGGGCACCACCAACGACTTTTCCCGGAATATCAACCTGCCCCGCTCCACCCAGGAGCTGGCCCGGGTGGCCTGCGGCGGCGTGCCCCGGTCCATCGACGTGGGGGACCTGGGCGGACGGCAGTTTCTCTACATCGCCGCCTTCGGGCTGTTCACCGACGTGTCCTACTCCACCCCCCAGGCCTCCAAAAACCTGCTGGGCCACCTGGCCTATGTGCTGCAAGGGGCGGGGCGGCTGGTGAACTTCCCCAGCTACCAGGTGAAGGTCACCACCGACCAGGGCCTGGAGGTGGAAGGGGAGTTCATCTACGGCATGGTGTCCAACACCGTGTCCATCGGCGGCATGGTCAATCTGCCCCGGGACCTGGTGTGCCTGGACGACGGCCAGTTTGAGGCCCTGCTCATCCGCACCCCCAAGACCGCCAAGGACTGGCAGTCCATCCTCACCGCCCTCACCACCCAGAAGCTACCTGAGGACGGCAGCGTGGTGGGCTTCACCTGCTCCCAGGCCCACTTTACCAGCCCCAAGCCCCTGGCCTGGACCGTGGACGGGGAGTTTGGCGGCGACTATACCGACTTGACCATCTCCAACCGCTCCCGGGTACTCACCATTGCCTGCGGAAACTAACGCGCGGAAAAAGGCAAAGCCTTTTCCCACGGGAAGAATTGCAATTTCTTCCGTCACCTGCGGGTGACGGAACTCTGCGAGGCTTAAAATCCCTCCGGCCTAGGCCGGAGGGATTTGTTTTTTCCTTACTCTTTCGGCCAAACCAGGGAATAGTAGTTCCGCTCGATGACCAATTTGGCATAGGTGTACTTGGCGCCCACCAGACTCTTGACCCGGCTGACGTAGTTCTCGTCCACTGTCACCCCCTCCCGGGGAGTAAAGGTCCCGGTGGAGGCCTCATAGGTGCCCGCAGCGGTAATCCAGCTGCTGCCATACCCCTTGTTGGCGAACACCACCAGGGGCATGTTGCTGGAATACTGGTTGGCCTGGTAGTTGGTGGCGAAGATGTCCCGTCCGGAGTAGAGCCGGGAGTCGTACTCCAGCCCAAAGAGGTTGGACAGGGTGGGCACGATGTCAATGGCGGAACAGGGGGTGTCCACCACCACCGGCTCCTCCATGCACCCGCTCCACAGGATGAAGGCGTTGCGATAGCGAGAGGTGTCCCGCTCGGTGTCGTCCACGCCGGACAGCTCTTGGTAGTAGTCGGTGCCCCCCTCCGCCAGGGCGTAGGGGTAGTGGTCGGCCGTGAGGGCGATCACCGTATCGTCGGCAATCCCCGCCTCCTCCAGTTCCTTCACCAGGTACTCCATGGCGTACTCCAGCTCCATATTACAGGCCAGATAGGCCTGTACCTGCTCCGAGGCGTCGGGGTACTTGGCCTGAATGACCTCTTGGTTTTTCCGGGACATGGCGTTGCCCGACCAGGTGTAGTTGCAGTGTCCGCTCACCGTCATGTAGTAGGTGTGGAAGGGGGTGCCGTTTTTCACATAGTCCTGGATGTACCCGTCCACCGTGGACTCCATCATCTCCAGGTCCGAGCAGGGCCACAGGTTGCTTTTCAGCTCCAGGCCGTTGCCAAGCCCAAAGTATTCATACCCCAGGTTGGGGTGGGTCTCGTCCCGGCCGTAGTAGGTATAGGTGTTGTTGTGGTAGGCCCGGGTGTCATAGCCCAGCTTTTGAAACTGCCAGCCCAGGGCCACGGGCATGGCGTCGTGGGCGCTGACCCGGAAGGACAGCTCGCTGCCCCCAATCCAGGTGGGAATGAGCCCGGTCATCACCGCAAACTCGCCCCCGGTGGTGGACTGGGTCCAGTCGGGCTGGTAGTAGTTTTCAAAGACAAAGCCCTCGTGGGACAGTTTGTACAGAGTGGGGGTGAGCTCCTGGTCGATGACATAGGGACAGAAGGCCTCGGCAGTGATCAAAATGAGGTTTTTCCCCTGAAAATACCCGGTGTACGCATTTTTATTGGTGGGACTCTTGGCCCCGAAGAACTGGTGCATGGCCTTCAGGGTCTCGTCGTCGGTCCCCGCCGCCAGGGCCTGGAAGTCAATGTCCAGCACGTTGTCCCCGGTGGGGGCCTGGCTGGCCCCAGGCTCCGGGCTGGAGGCCGGGGTGGCGGTGGGCAGCGGGTCATAGGGGAGCAGGATATCCAGAGGAGTCTCCGGGATGCCGGTGATGGCGTAACCCAGCTCCAGGCGCAATGTGGTCAGCAGCCCGAAGTGGGGCACCGACGTATTCACCGAGAAGTCGTAGGTGTAGTAGTTCTTTTCAGCCCCCAGCCGGGCGGTGAGCACGCCCACCAGCTGGAGCACCACCATAAGCCCCGCCAGCATCACCCGCACCGGGGCCCGCTGGCCCTTTTCGTAGAGGATAACAGAGCACATGCGCAGATAGACCACAAAGGGAATGAGGGAGAGCAAGATAAAGGGGATGCGAGCCAGCACCACCTCCACCATGGTGCCACTGAAGTCCCCCACCACCTGTCCGGCCATGCCCTGCATATACCCCAGGCCAAAGTAGATTTTGAAAAAGCTCTTGCAGCAGTACTCCACGCAGGTGAACACCGTCCACCCTGCCACCAGCACGCCGCCCAGAATGCGGGACACCTTCCGGTTGGGAATGAGGTCCAGCACCAGAAAGACGGCCAGTCCCGCCGCCAGGGAGAACAGGAAAATGCGCAGCAGCCCCAGGTCGAAAAAGTTGCTGTCCCCATCAAACAGCCGCAGCAGCACCTCGTGGTAGAGCAGCATCAGCGGCAGGCTCACCGCCGACCGGAGGGGCGACCCGCTCACCCGCCGCCGACGGGTCTGGGTTTTGGGCCCAGAGGAGATCTGGGGCTTGGGAACCCGAATGGATGGAAGTCGCACATGTTTCCACTTCTCTTTGCACGTTTCCTTCCATTTCGAAAACACCCCTGGCTCCTTGGGAGCCAGCCGCTTGGGTTCTGCCATGGCTATCCCCTCATTTCTCTTCTCACCTCACCCGGCGGTGAGGGTTTCATTGTCTACACTTTACCACGATAGACAATCTTTTTCAATCTTTGACAAATATTTTCGGTTTCTTCTCTTTTCCCCCTGGAAAACATTGCATTTTTGCTCCGCCTGTGCTACCATGTCAGACGCAAAAAGGAGCGTGTTTGACTGTGAAGCGAATGCTGCAATGGCTGCGTGGGGAGACGGTGCTGTGTGTGGCCTGGGTCTTGGCCCTGGTTACCGCTGTTCTCGTCCCCCCCGATGCCCAATATATCGACTATGTGGACCTGCACACCCTGGGGATGCTCTTTGCCCTCATGGCAGTGATGGGGGGACTCCAGCGTCAAGGCCTCTTCTTCCGCCTGGGCCGGGCCATGCTGGAGCGCACTCACACCACCCGGCAGCTGGAAGGGGTGCTCATCCTATTGCCCTTCTTTGTGAGCATGGCGGTGACCAATGACGTGGCCCTCATCACCTTTGTCCCCTTCGCCCTGGAGGTGCTCTCACTGGCAGGCCAGACCCAGCGGGTGGTGCCGGTGGTGGTGATGCAGACCATCGCCGCCAACCTGGGCAGCATGGCCACCCCCATCGGCAACCCCCAAAACCTGTACCTGTACTCCTGCTATGAGATGGACCTGGGGTCCTTTTTCGCCACGGTGCTCCCCTACGCCGGAGCCTGTCTCGTGCTGCTGGCGGTGTTTTTGATGGTACGCCCCTCCCAGTCTCTGGAGGTGCCCCAGGTGTCCGGGGAGGTGCCGCCCCTGTCCGGGGCCCGGGTGGCCGCCTACGGGGTGCTCTTCGCCCTGTGTCTGGGTGGCGTGGCCAAGGCGGTGCCCCTGTACGTGCTGTGCCCTCTGGTGCTGATCGTGGTGCTGATGGCAGACAAACAGGTGCTGCTCCACGTGGACTACGCCCTGCTGGCCACCTTTGTGGGCTTCTTCCTCTTTGTGGGCAACCTGGGCCGCATCCCCGCCCTCACCTCCCTCTTCCAATCCCTCATCCAGGGCCAGGAGGTGCTGTGCGGCGTGGTAGCCAGCCAGATTATTTCCAACGTCCCCGCCGCCCTGCTCCTGTCCGGATTCACGGGCAACGGTGCTGGGCTGCTGCTGGGTGTGAACCTGGGCGGTTTGGGTACCCTCATCGCCTCCATGGCCAGCCTCATCTCCTATAAATACATCGCCCGCACCTTCCCCGAGAAGAAGGGGAAATACCTGGGCCAGTTCACCGCCCTCAATGTGGCGTTTTTGGCGGTGCTGCTGGTGCTGTGGCTGATTCTGGGCTGATGCCCCCTTCCGCCCTGAGCTTGGGGCGGTGGTACACGGTACGAACCATATCATAATGCGAGGACTGCCTCTTGTATTGATCAGGGGGCAGTCCTTTTTCTGCCCGAAATACCTTCCCAAAGTAGTTGTTGTTGGCGTATCCCACCCGGTGGGCGATTTCCTCCATGGTGCAATCCTGATGGGTCAACAGCAGCGCACAGGCCTTGGCAATGCGCACCTCCCGGATGTATTTCCCCGGCGTGGTACCAAAGGTGCGGTGAAACTCCTTGCACAGATAGTACTTGGACAGCCCCACATGCTGGGCAATCTCGTCCAGATTCAGACTCTCCTGGGCGTAGTGCTGGTCGATGTAGGCCCTGGCCTCATCCACCTTGGACCGCTCCTCCTTGGCTCCTGCCAGGGCGCACTCCATGAGGTTCATCCAAAGCTCATAGGCCAGGCGGGAATTTTCGTACTGGGTGCCCATGCCCTGTTCCACACCGTAGCAGTACAGCTGCTCCATCTGCCGGGCCAGAGGGGTATCCAGCCCCACCCACACCACCGGGCCGGTGTGGCCGTACAGACTGCGCAGCAAGGGCAGGCACTCCTTACTGAACTCAAAGAAGAAAAACTCCCAATTGCTGGCATGTTGGGGCAAAAAATACCGGTTGTTTCCGGGGATATCCACCAAAAAGGCCTCCCCAGGGCGGACGGGATACTCCATCTCATCCACCACCACGGTCCCCTCCCCCTCCACGCAAAACTGGATGAGGCAGTGTTCGTCCCGCCGCTCCCGGTTGTCCCAGCAATAGCTGTGGCTGTCCACCCGCTGCAGCCCCATTCCACGCAGGGTGAGCAGAGACAGGTCGGAGGAAAAGCGAAAGCCTATGGATTTGTGTTGCAGTGGATACATGGTCATCCCCTCCTGTATGATGGCGTGTCCCCATTGTGGCACAGGGAACTTGTTATGTCAATATTTTACCATCATAACCACGCTCTTACCATTTACCAACAGAAAAATAAGAATATAATATGATTTTAGAAGAAGGTGAACCAACTATGATTCGATTCGATGCACAAGAAAATGCATTTTACCTGGACAATGGTCGCATCACCTACTGTTTTGGTGTGGTCAAGGAGGGGTATCTGGAGAGCCGATATTTTGGCCGCCATCTCCGCCGCTGCCAGGGCAGCGCCCGCCCCGCCTATTTTGACCGGGGCTTTTGCTCCAACCCGGATTCCCAGGACAAGCGCTTCTCCCTGGACACCCTGCCCCAGGAGTATCCCGGCATGAATCAGGGCGACTTCCGCTCCCCGGCCTATGCCGTTGAGACCGCCGACGGTCGGCGGGTGACCCGCTTTTTATACCAGGGATATGAGATTTTGCCGGGCAAACCGCCCCTTCCTGGCCTGCCCGCCACCTATGTGGAGCAGCCACAGGAGGCCCAGACCCTGGTGGTGCGTCTGGCGGATGCCCACACCGGGGCGCAAATCCAGCTGTTTTACACCATCTTCCGGGATTTGGATGCCATTTGCCGCCATGTGGAGGTGGTAAACGGCGGGAGGGAAGCCCTGTGGCTGGAGCGGTTGATGGCCATGAGCCTGGACCTGCCTGGGAACAACTACGACTTGCTCACCCTGTCCGGCTCCCATCTGATGGAGAAAGTGGTCAGCCGCCGCCCCCTCACCGCCGACTCCGTGGTGTTGGACAGCTGCCGGGGGGCCAGCAGCCCCCAGCAGACCCCCTGCGTGGTGCTCACCGACCCCCAGACCGACGAGACCCATGGCCGGGTATGGGCGGTGAACTTCGTCTACAGCGGGGACTTCCAAGGTGTGGTACAGATGGGCCAATACGGCGGCGTGCGGGTGCAGATGGGGATGAATCCCCTGACCTTCGGCTGGAACCTGGAGCCGGGGCAGCGGTTTGTCTCCCCCGAGTGCGTGCTGGTCTACTCCCAGCAGGGCCTCAACGGCATGTCGCACACCTTCCACCGGCTGTACGCCCAACGGCTGTGCCGGGGCCCCTGGCGGGACCGGGTGCGCCCCATCCTGCTCAACAGCTGGGAGGCCTTTACCTTCTCCATTGACGAGGAAAAGTGCCTCTCCCTGGCCAAACAGGCGGCCCAACTGGGCATGGAGCTGTTTGTGCTGGACGACGGCTGGTTCAAAAACCGGATGGATGACCGCCGGGCCCTGGGCGACTGGGTGGCAGACCCGGTGAAATTCCCCCACGGTCTGGGCCGCCTGGCCCAAGGCGTGCGGGAGGCCGGGGTGGAGTTTGGCATCTGGTTTGAGCCGGAAATGGTGAGCTATGACAGCGATTTGTACCGCAGCCACCCGGATTGGGTCATCCGCAGCCCCTACTATGACCCGGTGCTCAGCCGCTCCCAGCTGGTGCTGGACCTGTCCAACCCCGCCGTGCAGGACTACCTGGTGGAAGCGGTGTCGGCGGTGCTGACCGAGACCGGCGCCAGCTACGTCAAGTGGGATATGAACCGACACATCACCGACCTGGGCTCGGCCTGGCTGCCCGCCAGGCGGCAGCGGGAGCTGTCCCACCGATACATGCTGGGCCTGTACCGGGTGCTGGAGCAGCTGAACCAGCGCTTCCCCCAGGTGCTCTTTGAGGGCTGTTCCAGCGGCGGCGGACGGTTTGACGCCGGGATGCTCCACTACATGCCCCAGACCTGGACCAGCGACAACACCGACGCAGTGTGTCGGCTCCAGATTCAGTGGGGCACCAGCCTACTCTTCCCCCCCGTCACCATGGGCTGCCATGTGTCCGCCGTGCCCAACCATCAGACCGGGCGGGTGACCTCCCTGCAAACCCGCTTTGCTGCGGCTCTGGGAGGCAACCTGGGCTATGAAATGGATATTCGTACCCTGACCCCGGAGGAGCAGGCGGAGGTAAAAGAGCAGATTCGCACCTACAAGGCCCTGCGGGAGACGGTACAGCACGGTACCTTTTACCGTCTGCTCAGCCCCCAGCGACACAACGACAGTGGGTGGAACGTGGTCTCTCAGGATGGCAACACCGTGGTGTGCTGCCAGTACCGGGTGCTGGCCGACCCCCTGCGGCGCACCACCGTGGTACATCTGCAAGGTCTGGACCCCGAAGCCACCTACCGCAGACAGGCCGACGGGGTGTGTTTTGGCGGGGATGAGCTGATGTACGCCGGGCTCAGCGATGCCCCCGTGCGCCAAGACTTTGTCAGCGTCATCTCCATATTCCAAAAGGTGGAGGGATAACCTGTCCCCTCAGCTCTGCCGCACTTGGCGGCGGTATTCCCGGGGCGACACCCGCTTATACTCCCGGAATTTCCGGATGAAGTAGCTCTGGTTGTCAAAGCCCACCTCCATGGCGATTTGACCAATGGAGGTGTCCTGCTCAGCCAGCATCTGAGCCGCCCGCTGGATGCGATAACTGTTTAAAAAGGCGATGGGGGACATTCCCGTGGCCTTGTGGAAAAAATGGCAGAAGTACGCCGGGCTCAAATACGCCTGCTGGGCCAGCTCCTGCAACGTCAGCGGTTGGGCATGATTGTCCTTCATGTAGCGCATGACCCGCTTGAGCTTGGTCCAGGTCTCCTCTTCCCGGGTGGAGTGGGCCACATCGGTGAAGGCCTGGGCCTGATACAGCAGCTCCAGCACCTGGAAAATCAAAATCTTGATGTGCAGGGCGTAGCACGGGGGCTTGCCATGGTAGCAGGTGATGACCTCCCGCAGGCACTGCCCCACCTTCTCCCGGGTCTCCTGGGGCAAATCCCGGGACAGGGTGGGGAAGGCCAGGGTTCGGTTGGTGATGGGCCGGATAAACTGGTGCTCACAGGTGTCGTACCGCTCAAAATCCAGAAACTCTGCCCGAAACACGATGGCATGGTGCAGCGACTCCCCTTCCGAACGAATCTCGTGGAGCTCCTCGGCATTGACAAAGCAGAACTCCCCCGCCTGCAAGGTATAGGGTTTTCCGTGCACCATCAACTCCAGCACCCCCACTTCCGCATAAATCCACTCCAACTCCTCGTGCCAGTGGGTGGCCACACTGTAAAAGCCGTCCTTATCGTGGTGGGAGTAGACGTGGAGAGGATAAAAGGTGGTGCCATGGGTTTGTTTTTCCTGAAGATCCACGGACATGGGTGAGCCCTCCCTTTATAATCGAAATATTGTGTTATTTTCAGGCAATATTGTGGAAGTATTGCCAGGCTCCTTATATTATACTATGTTCACAAAAATTCAACAAGAGAGCGGGATGAATTTGGAACAGAACTGGTGGAAAAACAGTGTCGTCTATCAGATTTACCCCCGTAGCTTCTGTGACAGCAACGGGGACGGTGTGGGTGACCTCAACGGCATTCGGTCAAAATTGTGGTATTTGGAACAACTGGGGGTGGACGTACTGTGGCTGAGTCCCGTGTACTGCTCTCCCAACGCAGACAACGGATATGACATCTCCGACTACTACAACATTCAGCCCGAATACGGCACCATGGAGGACATGAAACAGCTGCTGGATGAGTGCAACCAACGGGGTATGCGGGTCATTATGGACCTGGTGGTCAACCATACCTCCGACGAGCACACCTGGTTTCAGCAGTCCCGCAGCAGCAAGACCAACCCCTACCGGGACTTTTACATCTGGCGGCCTGGGAAGGACGGCGGCCCTCCCAACGATTTATCCTCCAACTTTGGGGGCAGCGCCTGGGAGTACGACCCGGAGACCCAGGAATATTACCTTCATTTTTACGGTAAAAAGCAACCGGATCTCAACTGGAGCAATCCCCGGCTGCGTCAGGAGATTTGGAAGATGATGAATTTCTGGATCGACCTGGGCATCGGCGGGTTCCGCATGGATGTCATCGACCTCATCGGCAAGGACCCGGACCGGGGTATCCGGGAAAACGGCCCCAAGCTCCACGAATATCTCCAGGAGATGAACCGGGAGACCTTCGGCAAACACGACCTACTGACGGTGGGCGAGTGCTGGGGCGCCACCCCGGACATCGGACGGCTCTACTCCGACCCGGACCGCCACGAGCTGAGCATGATCTTCCAATTTGAGCAGATTCAGCTGGACAAGCAGCCCGGAGGCCACCGCTGGGACCTCAAGCCCCTGGAACTGCCCGATTTGAAGGCGGTGTTCACCAAGTGGCAAAAGGAATTGGACGGCCATGGCTGGAACAGCCTGTTTTGGAGCAACCATGACCTGCCCCGCATCGTCTCCCGCTGGGGTAACGACGGGGCATACCGGGTGGAATCGGCCAAAATGCTGGCCACGGTGCTCCACGGCATGAAGGGCACCCCTTACATCTATCAGGGGGAAGAGCTGGGTATGACCAACATGCCCTTTGCCTCCCCCGATGATTTCACCGACATTGAAAGCCGCAACATCTGCCGGGAGCGGCGGGCAGCGGGTTTCTCCGAAGAGGAGATTCTCACCTCTCTGCGGGCCAAGGCCCGGGACAATGCCCGCACCCCCATGCAGTGGTCCCAGGAGCCCCAGGCCGGGTTTACCATCGGCACCCCCTGGTTCCCGGTCAACCCCAATTACACCCACATCAACGCCCAACAAGCTCTGGATGACCCCGATTCCATCTTCTATTACTATCAAAAGCTGGTGGCTCTGCGCAAACACGCCCCCATCCTCACCCAGGGCAGCTATGAACTGCTCTGCCCCCAGGACCCGGACGTGTACGCTTACCTGCGCCGTTGGCAGGGAGAGACTTGGCTCATCCTGTGCAACTTCCACCAGACCACCGCATCCTTCTCCTACCCCGGACAGGGCAAGGCCATTTTGTCCAACTACTCCCAGCCGGAACTCCGGGATTTAACCCATGTATCTCTCCGCCCCTATGAGGCGGCGATATATCAAATACGAGAAAGTGAGGAATCCCTATGACCAAGGAAGAGAGCTACCTGTCCACAGCGCAACAGCTGCTGGAATTGGTAGGCGGCAAAGAGAACATTGTCAGCGCAGCCCACTGCGCCACCCGTCTGCGCCTGGTGCTGAAAGACGAAAGCAAAGCCAACGTGGAAGAGATCCTCAAGCTGGATTTGGTGAAGGGCCAGTTTGCCAGCGGCGGACAGTTCCAGGTCATCATCGGCAGCGGCACCGTGGACGAGGTGTACAAGCGCTTCATCCAGGAGGCGCAGCTGTCTGAGGCCAGCAAAAGCGAGGTCAAAAAGGACGCTGACCAGAAAATGAACCCGGTGCAGCGGCTCATCAAGGCTCTGTCCGACGTGTTTGTCCCCCTGATTCCCGCCCTGGTGGCCAGCGGTCTGCTCATGGGCCTGAACAACGTGCTCACCGCCACCGGCCTGTTCTTCCCCGACCAGTCTCTGGTCCAGGCCTACCCCAACCTGGCCGATGTGGCCTCCATGATCAATACCTTCGCCAGTGCAGCTTACGCCTTCCTGCCCATCCTGATTGGCTTCTCCGCCACTAAAATGTTTGGCGGCAACCCCTATCTGGGCGCTGTCATGGGCATGATCATGGTCTCCGGTGACCTGCTCAACGCCTACAGCTATGGTACCGCCGTCACCGAGGGCACCATCCCCTATTGGAACATCTTCGGTCTGGCCATCGAGAAGGTGGGCTATCAGGGTACCGTCCTGCCGGTGTTGGCCGCCTCCTTCATCCTGGCTTGGATCGAGAAGCGGCTGCACAAGGTCATTCCCGAGGCCCTGGACAACCTGCTCACCCCCATGCTGACCATCCTGATCACCGGCTTTCTCACCTTCACCGTGGTGGGTGGCATCATGCGCACCGCCGGCGACCTGCTCACCACCGGCCTGCTGTGGCTCCACGACACCCTGGGCGTAGTAGGCGGCATGATTTTCGGTCTGCTGTACGCCCCCCTCACCCTCACCGGCATGCACCACAGCCTGCTGCCCATTGAAATCCAGCTCATCGCCGCTGGCGGCTCCTTCCTGATGGGCATTGCCTGCTGCAACAACGTGGCCCAGGGCGGCGCAGCTCTGTGTGTGATGCTGCGCTCCCGGGACAAAAAGCTCAAGAGCATGGCCGGTACCGCTGGCGTGTCCGCTCTGCTGGGCATCACTGAGCCTGCCATGTTCGCCGTCAACCTCAAACTGCGCTACCCCTTCTACAGCGCCATGCTGGGCTCTGCCCTGGGCTGCGCCTACGTCACCCTGACCAACGTGGTCAATATCTCTCCGGGCGCCGCTGGCCTCATCGGCTTCATCTGCGTGCTGCCCCAGTGCATGGTCAACTGCATCATCGGCGTGCTCATCTCCCTGGTGTCCGCCTTTATCATCACCCTGATCATGTCCAAGTCCTCTCGCTTCAACAAAGCCGCAGAGGAATAATCTTCCCTCTCTCTCCTATGGAAATAGCCTGTTGCTGTGGTTGCAACAGGCTATTTTCAGCTTTTCGCCTCAAGGGTCACCCCGGTGTAGTAGTGGGTCAAAATGTCCTGCCAGCTGCTCCCCTGGGCGGCCATGGCGTTGGCCCCGTACTGGCTCATGCCCACCCCGTGGCCGTACCCGGTGACGGAAAAGGTGAATTTGTTCTCCTGATAGGTGACCTGGAAGCAGGCGGAACGCAGGCCGAACAGGGTGCGCACCGCACCTCCGGACAGCTCCACGCCCCCCACCTTCATGCTCCCTACCCGTCCGGAGGCGGTGAGGGTCATCCCCGACAGCCACCCCGCCGGGTCCCCGGACAGGTCGGCATCGGGGTAGGCCTCCTTCACCTTCTTCTCCACCTCCTCCCGGGTGAGGGTGACGGTGGAGTAGTAGTTGGGCACCTCCTCCCCCTCGGGGCTGGACACCGACACCAGGTAGGGCAGGCTGTTGCCCCACACCGCCTGGGCGTCCTCAGTGGAGGCGGTGGAGGAGGAGAAGAACACCGCCTGTATGGGCTTGCCGTCGTAGGTCATCACCTGGCCCGCGGTGTCAGACACCGCCTGGGTGATCTTCTCGGTGTAGCTCTGGGCGTTGTCGTTCCAATTCTCTTTGGCCTTCTGGGGATCTATGTAGGCCTGACAGCACCCGGAGTCGGCGCAGATGTCCGCCTCCTGATCCTTATGGGCGTTGGCCCCCATCTTCCACAGGGAGTAGGTGCGGGCGCACACCGCCTGGGCCCGCAGAGCCTGGGGCTCAAAGGAGGCAGGCATCTCGGCGGCCACCACCCGCCACAGGTAGTCGGCCATGGTCATCTCCTCTACCTTCCCCTCCCCCACCAGCACCCGGACCTTCTGGCGGTTGTCCCAGGTCTGGTCTGCCTGGGCGGTCTGGGACACCACCGGGGTGGGATTGGCGGGCAGGGTCTCCAACAGGCCCTGTTCTCCCTCAGCCTGTCCCAGGGCCAAAAGTGGAAATAAAAACAGGGTTGCGACCCCCATCAGCACTCCTGCGGCAAAAATCCGGGTGGCCTCCCGGTCAATGGGCCATCGTCCCACGTGCCTCTCCTCCTCGTTTCGTCTTGACTGTTGCACTTTAATACGCTATACTGAATAGAAACCGCCCGAGGCCCATTCCGGGTCCTTCCACCCCCCGGCGATTTAGGAGGTGCACCATGTATTCCATCAATTCCTTCGACCTCATGGATGGACGTTCCCTGTCCTTCCTTCAACATATATGCAGCGAGTATGCTCCTCAGCACCAAATCCCTGCCTCTCTGTATGAGAAGTACGGGGTAAAGCGGGGGCTGCGTAACGCTGACGGCACCGGTGTCATGGCGGGCATCACCAACATCGCCAATGTCCGGGGCTATTACCTCCAGGACGGCGAGCGTGTCCCCGCCCCCGGCCAGCTCATCTACCGCGGCATTGACGTGTGTGAGCTCATTGAGGGCTTTTTGAAGGAGGGCCGCTTTGGCTACGAGGAGACCGCCTATCTGCTTCTCTTCGGCTCCCTGCCCTCCAAGGAGGAGCTGTCCACCTTCTGCGGCATGCTCAACCACTACCGCAATCTGCCCCCCGGATTCACCGAGGACATGATTTTGAAGGGGCCCAGTCGGAACCTGATGAACAAGCTGGCCCGCTCCACCCTGTCCCTATACTCCTATGACCCGGACCCGGACAACAACAACCTGGACGTGGAGCTGTTCCAGGCCATCCAGCTCATTGCCCGGTTCCCCGTCATTGTGGCCCACGCCTACGCCTGTAAGCGCCACTACTTCGACAATGAGTCCCTGGTGCTCCACCGGCCCCAGGATGGGCTGAGCGTGGCGGAGAACTTCCTGTGCTCCATCCGCCCGGATAAGAAGTTCAGCCAGGCCGAGGCCCGGCTGCTGGATTTGTGTCTGGTGCTGCACATGGACCACGGCGGCGGCAACAACTCCGCCTTTGCCTGCCGTGTCCTCTCCTCCTCCGGCACGGACATCTATTCCGCCATTGCCGCTGCCGTAGGCTCTCTGAAAGGCCCCCGGCACGGCGGCGCCAACAAGAAGGTCATGGAGATGTTCGGCCACATTGAGCGGGACGTGAAGGACTGGTCCAGCGACGACGAGGTGGCCGCCTACTTAGAGAAGATTCTGAAGAAAGAGGCGGGAGACCGCTCGGGGCTCATCTACGGCATGGGCCACGCCATCTACACCCTCTCCGACCCCCGTGCCGTGATGCTCAAACGATTTGCCCGGGAAGTGGCGGAAGAGCGGGGCTTTGTGGAGGAGCTGGAGCTGTTTGAACGGGTGGAAAAGCTGGCCCCCGAGGTCTTCCACCGGGTCACCGGCCAGAACAAGGTCATGTGCGCCAACGTAGACTTGTACTCCGGCCTGGTGTACAAGATGATGGGCATTCCCCCCGAGCTGTACACTCCCCTGTTTGCCATCGCCCGCATTGTGGGCTGGTGTGCCCACCGGGTGGAGGAGGTCTACAACCCCTCCGGCCGCATCATTCGTCCCGCCTACAAGGCGGTGTGTCCCATGCGGGACTATGTGCCCCTGGAAAATCGGTAAGAACAGAAATAAGAGCCAATACAGACCATTTGGGCCTGTGTTGGCTCTTTTTTGTGTGCGCAATGATTTCTCAGGCGTATTCTTATTCCCCTGGCGAGGGGAGACGCGCTCCGCTGGGCCTCAGTGATTTCCAGGCCCAATGCCCCCCTTGTGTAAAGGGAGGTGGCGCGGCGTAGCCGTGACGGAGGGATTGACGGTCTAAGTGGCCTAGCTCTGGCTTGCCAGCCTGGTGGGGACGCTTCCCGCTGGGGGTGCCTTTTGAGCGGGCAAAAGGCACCAAAACCCACTTAGGGCGTTCCCCCCTAAGAACCTCCCTGGGGTACGAGGCTGGACCTGCGTCATGTCTATATTCGGCCCGTTACCCTTGCTGTGACGCCTAGTTCTGCCACCACACCAGGCCACCCTGGCCAGCTGGCCCTACAGCTAGGTGGTTTCCACATCCGGTCCTACCCCGGAGAAGCGGCGTTCCCGCCGCCGGGAGCCAGGCCCCCGATAGCTGGGAACAGCGGCTCACCAGGGTAAGGCCCTGGCGGTAGAGGAACAAACACACAGAGGAGCTGGCACGTTCGACAGAATGTCCACGCCATCTATGTAACCCCACCAGGCCCAGGGCCGAAAAGAGGAGGACGCAGGGACTCCCAGCACCGCGGGGTGGATTCCACAAGGCGGGGGAAGGCCCCGCCTTTGGTGGGTCTTTGGTGACTTTCTGCCCAGTCAGAAAGTCACCCCAGCGGAGCGTCCCCGCCAGGCTGGCAAGCCTGAACCGAGATATCGGAGAAGACAGCACTTTCCTATCGAAAGTCAAAAACAGCAAAAAAGCACGGCCAGCTTTCGCTGACCGTACTTTTACTTGATTGGGGATTAGCTGCGGCGACGCTTGGCGCTGACCACCAGGGCCAGCACGCACAGGGCGGAGCCCACCAGCATCAGGGTGGACAGGGTCAGAGGGGCGCTGTCCCCGGTCTGAGGCACGTTCTCGGGCTTCTCAGTGGTCTGAGGCTTGTCGGTGCTCTCAGGCTTCTGAGAGGTCTCGGGCTTGTCGCTGGTCTCGGGAGCGCCACCAGCGGTGAGGCCATCCATGGCGGCGGTGAGAGCAGCCACAGCGTCATTGACCTTGGCCTGATCGTCCTCAGTGAGGCTGTTGTCCGCCATCACGGCCTGGGCGTTGGCCAGAGCCATGCGGAAGGTTGCCACGGACTGGGCGGTGTAGCCGGAGAGGTCCATGCCCTCGGCCTTGCCGATGAGGTCCTCCAGGATGGACTTGTCCGCCTTGAAGCGCTGGGCCAGGATGGCATTCAGCAGAGTCTCGGCAGCCTTATCCACGTCGTTTTGCAGGGCGTTGCCGTCCTCCATCACGGTCTTAGCAGCCTCCAGAGCGTCCACCAGCTGCTGCCAGTTGGCTTCCACGTACTTGTCGGCGTTGGCCACCATGTCGTCGGCCCGGGCGATGAGCAGCTCCAGCATGGTCTTGTCGCCCTGCTTCAGGCCCAGAGCCCAGATGCCCTCCAGCAGGTTGTCCCAAGCGGTGTTCACCTGCTCCTGGGTGGCGTTGGGGTTGTCCAGCACGGCCTTGGCCTCATCCAGGGCCTTCTGGAAGGCGTCCACAGCGGCCTGCACCACACCGGTGGTGTCCAGGGTCACGGCGTAGTCATAGGTCTTTTGCAGCAGAACCTTGTTGGCCTCCTGAGCGCTGCCCTCCAGGGTCACGGTGACGGAGGCGGTGAGGGTCTCGGGCACAGTGACGCCGGGGATGGCGGTGAGGGTGCCGGTGATGGTCTGAGCCTGGGTGGAGGCGGGGTCATAGCCCTCCCCATTCCAAGTCACAGCCAGGGAAGTCTGAATCTCGCCGTCCAGGGTGGCCAGGACGGTGCTGGGCAGACCCAGCTGATCAAAGGCAGTGCCCACGGCGGCGGTCACGCCCTGCTGGTCGGCCACAGAGACGGCCTCCAGGGCGGTGCCCAGGGCAAAGCCGGTGGAGTTGATCCACAGACCGTTGGTGGTGCCAGCGGTGAGGCGGATGCGCACATAGCGGGTCAGGCCGCTGAGGGCGTCGTTGGTGGTGCTTCCTGCCACGCCACTGGCCAGATGGTCCACAGCAGTGGTCCAGTTCTGGCCATCGGTGGACAGGTCGATGGCGTACTTGTGGGTGCCGTCGTTATTCCAGGTCAGGGACACAGCGGCGATGTTGTACAGGCCCTCGGAGTCGAACTGCCAGGCAGGAGCCTGGTCGTCCGCAGCGGGAATCCAGTACTTGGCGGGATCGCCGTCGTTGCCGTAGGCGGGGTCAGAGCCCTCAGCGGAAGAGGTGGCAGAGGTGGGAGCGCCGTAGTCCAGACGGATGGCCTCGCCCAGAACCTTGCCGTACACTTCCAGCTCGGCGATCTCCGCCCACTGGTTGGAGGTGCCGCCCTTGTAGGCCTTCAGGTTGTTGACCTTCACGTAGCGGGCAGCGCCGCTGAGCTCCACGGTGGCGGTGACGTTGGGGTTGTTGTCCCCCTGGTCCATGTCGGACCAAGTGGCCATGTCATACCAGGTGGTACCGTCCAGAGAGCCCTGGATGGTGAAGGAGTGGCGAATGGGGATTCCGCCGGTGTCGCCGGGATTGGCCCAAGCGAAGGTGAGGGAGGCCCCAGTGAGCTGGTAGGCCTGGCCCAGGTCCACCTGATACCAGGCGGGGCTCATGGCGCCGGAGTTCCAGAAGGTGTCCACGTTGCCGTCCACGGCCAGCGCCACGTCGGAGCCAGAGGAGGCCTTGGCGGTCTTGCCCAGAGCCACGTTGTCGGTATATCCGGTGCCGCTGACCTCACGCAGGCAGGGCCACAGGTTGCTCTTGGGGCAGTTGAGGTAGATGCGCACATAGCGGCCCTGCTGACCCACGGTCACAGTGGCACGGTCGGCACTGGTGGTGAGGATACCGTCCTCGGGGATGGTGTAGCCCTCAAAGTTGGGGGCATCGGACACGGCCACATGGAACTTCCAGTCGCCCGCAGCGTCAAAGATGATCTCCATCTCCTCCACGGTGTAGCTGCGGCCCAAATCCACCTGCCACCAGTGGGTGCCGAAGGGGTCGCTGGGGCTGGGGTTCTTGGCGCACCACTTGGTGGAGGTGTCGCCGTCGTTGGCCCACTCCGCCTTCTCCTCGCCCTGGGCGTTGATGTTGATGGAGCTGGCAGAGGCGGTCTTGTTCAGGAAGATGTTCACGGGAGCGGCGGGGGGCTCGGGATGCACAAAGCCGGTCTCGTCGGCGTCGCCGCCCTCGGGCACTTCGGGCAGGCCCTCCACGGTCTGGGTGGGAATGGTGAGGGTAGCGGCGGTGAGCCCGTCACAGGTAGCCTTCAGGGTGATGTCACCCTCGCCACGGGTGGAGCGCACCCACACGGCCCACTGACCGCCCCGCACCTGGACCACCTTCTCGCCGATGACAAAACCGGGGCCCTCGGTGGTGAAGTTGATGGTGTGGTTGGCGGTGTTGACCACGGTGCCGTTTTCATCCCGCACGTCCACCCACACCAGCTTGGCGGTGCTGCCGTCCAGCTTCAGGGCCTCGTCGTTCTCGGCGGTGAGGGTGATCTGGGAGGCGGTGCCGGGGGCCTGACGGATGTAGGTCTCCACGGCCTCACCGTTGAGGTAGGCCAGCGCTCTCAGGGTGCCCTGGCCGGGGGTGTAGCCGCTGAGATCAAAGGTGAAGGGGGGATGGGCCAGATTCTCGGTGGACACGTAGGCCCCGGAGTCGGCCGTGGGATAGCCGGTGGGGTTGTCGGTGTCGCCGTGGGGGGCCCACATCTGGGTGTCAGGAGTCTGACGGGCGATGAGCTGGTCGTCCAGATACAGCTCCACCTCGTCACAGTTGGAGTACACCCGCACCTGGTCGGGGGAATCGCTGGCCCAGGTGTTGGCGATGTACACCATGGCACCGGTGTCCAGACCGTACTTGGACATATCCAGGTTGGGGTCGGTCTGGGACTGGAAGAAGTAAGCGCCGTGCTTGGCAATGCGGGCCACGTCTACCACGCCGCAGAAGGTGAGCTTGTCCACGTCAAATCCGGCGTAGTCGGCGTAATCCCAGTAGGCGGTGGCGCCGTACCAGGACTGGCCGCGGTTGAAGGCAAAGGAGGACTGGATGTTGTCACACTGGGTGAGCATACCCTTGTCGCCGCCCTCGGCGTCGGAGTAGTGCTTGGGCTCCCGGGTGACACGGGTGGTGGAGTCAAAGCCGCCGAAGTTCCAGTCGCCGTACTCGCTGACGATGACAGGCTTATTGGAATACTTGGAGGCGTCGCCTACCACGTTGGCCTGGGGCGTGCCCACGCCGATGTCAAACACGTTCCAGTTGATCCAGCCGCTGGTGTAGGCCGTAGAGTCGCCCACCTCGGGGTACTCCTCCTTCACCAGGTTGTGCATGTTTTTGGCCCAGGCAGCGGTGAAGGAGCTCTCGTTGAGGCTGGGCTCCCAGGCCACCACGGAACAGTGGTTGCGGTTGACCCGGATCTGGTCCCGCATCTGATCGTAGGTGTTGTTTTTGAATGCGTCAGAGTCGTTGTAGTACTGCCAGCCCGCCAGGCAGTCCAGCACCGCCACGCCGTAGCGGTCGCAGGCCTCGTAGAAGGCGGGGTCATGGGGGTAGTGGCTCATGCGGATGAAGTTGAAGCCGTACTCCTTCAGGCGCTTGACCTCAGCGTCAATGGAGTCGTTGCTCTGGGCGTTGCCCAGCATGTAGGTCTCGGAGTGGAGGTTGGTACCCACCAGCTCCACGCGCTCGTCGTTGATGTAGCAGCCGTCCCGCTTCCACTCCACCTTGCGGATGCCGTAGGTGGTCTCCACGGTGTCGACGACGGTGCCATCCTGCTTCAGGGTGGAGCGCACAGTGTACAGCTCAGGGGTGTCCACCGACCACAGGCGGGGGTTGGACACGGTGAGGTCCTGGCTGAAGGAGTACTTCTGCCCGGCACCCACGGTCTGGGTGTCCTCCTTGGAGGCCACCACGCTGTCCCCATCCACGATCTCGGTGACCATGGTCACGGAAGCGTCCGCAGAGCCGCTGTTCTCCACCTCAGTCTTGGCATTGACGGTGGCGGAATCCTTGGCCACGCTGGGAGAGGTGAGGAACACGCCGCCACCGGCCACGGTGTCGGACTCAATGGCGCCAGTGATGTGCACGTCCCCGGTGACAGTGACATACACGTCCCGGTACAGGCCGCCGAAGTACTGGAAGTCCGGGTTGGTCTTGCCGGGGGCGAAGGAGGTGTTGGGACGGGTGTCCAGCTTCACCGCCAGCACGTTCTCCCCGTCAAACTTCACCTTGTCGGAGATGTCAAAGGCGAATTCGGTGTAGCCGCCCTGGTGGACGCCCAGCTCTTCGCCGTTGAGCCACACAGTGGCCTCCTGCATGGCACCTTCAAAGGTGAGGATGATCTGCTGACCCTCCATGGCGGGGTCCATGGTGAAGTGTCTGCGATACCAGAACACACCCAGGTCCTCATGGTAGTAGTTCTCGGGGGTGTACTGAATGGTGCTGTGGGGGGCGTTGACGTACAGCCACTGGCTGTCGTCAGCGTCTACCTGGTCGGCGTCCGGCCAGTCCCCTTCGTAGAATCGCCAGTCGTTGTTGAAGTTCAGAACGGTTCTCCCGCCCTGGCTGGTGCCGCTTTGGGTGGCGGTACCGCTCTGGGCCGAGGCCGTGGTGACGGCGGGGACCATCCCCAACAGCATCACGGCGGTGAGCGCCAGTGCCAGGAGTCGTTTGCTCAAGTGTCTCATTGCGCTTTCTCCTTTCCCTTCTCGTGTATAAGGGGTACCGGAGCCGCCCACACTGCCGCGCTCCCGTACCCGCTCCGTTCATGGGGGCTCCCCATCTTTCTCAACAGTTTTACCATATAAACTCGTTTATTTCAATTCGCTTTTATGCCAATTGCCCACACCCCATTTTGTGGGCTTTTTACTAAAAAAGCGCCGGAGCCATGCTCCGACGCTTTTCTCCGAAATTTTGGATGTGGCCCTCAGCGGTTCACGGAACAGGCCATCCGGTGATAGGTGTGGCGGATGCCACGGATGGCCACAGAATAGGCCTGGATGTTCTCCGGCAGGGACATGCCCGCGTAGCCCGCATCCCCCAGATGGTGGATGTCGGTGCCGGTCATCTTGCACATCAGAGCAATCTGGCGGATGGTGTCCACGTCCGCCCCCTCCTGAGAGGTGCCGATGGCGGTGATGGTCAGGCAGCCCAGGGAGTGGGCATGGGTGACCAGGCCTCTGACATACTCCATGGTGATGCCGGGCACGGTGCCGGGGGCGGGCAGAAGGATGATGTCCGCCCCGGCCTGGGCGAAGGCGTCAATGTCAGCGGTGGTGATGATGTGCTCGGCCCCCTCGGTGAGGATGCCGGAGGCGTGCATCTTGCCGGCGGCCAGAATGAGCCGGTCTCCCAGCTCCGCCTTGTACTCCTTCAAGGTGCGCACAATGGCCTCATTGGTCACACCCACCCCGGGATTTCCGGTGAGGAGGATGAAGTTCACCCCCATGTCCGCGGCCCGGCGGGCATTTTCCAGGGTGGCCTTCCGCCCGTCGGTCATGGCCCACAGGTCCCCCTCCTCCTGCTCCAGGGGCTGGTCCACCGGCTCCAGGTTGATGCCGATGGGGCGACCGGTGAGGGCCTTGAGACGGGCCACCACCTCCATGGGCTCGCACTTGGGTAGGCCCTGGATGACGGGTTTTTGTACGTCAAACATGTTCAAAAGCAGAATATCCGCCCCCATGGCGGCGGTAAACTCGGCGTTGGTGACGTTGCCCAGCATGGGCTGGATATAGCCGATGGACTCGCAGGCCAGCACCCGGCCCTCCGAGCCGGCAATGGAGGCCAGTAGCTCCTCCTTATTCATGGTGCGAAAGTCCGAGGCGGTACAGTCAAGCAGTCGTTTCATGACAGTCTCTCCTTGTCTTTGGGATACGTTCATTATACCACACCTCTCCCAGCGTGTATGCCCCCTTTTTCGTTTTCCCTTTAGCGGCTATACAACCCTTATCTGCCGTGGTAGAATACGGACAAGCAAACGATAGGGAGGTACTGGCCATGGATGTTGTCAGCACTCTGTCCTCCACAGGACGCAAGGTCAACGAAGATTTCATACACCTCCAGCCCAACCGCTGGGCTATGCTTCTGGATGGCTCCTCGGGCCTGATGCCCAATGTGTTGGTGCCCCATTTGCAGGGCCGCTTTCAAAGTGATGCCCAGTGGTTTGTGCACACCTTTGCCCACGCCTTCGCCCAGGTAGAGCAGCCTTCCACTCCCCTTCCCACGGCGGTGGAGCAAGCCCTGGCCCTGGTGGAGCAGCAATACCAGGCCATTCCCATTGCGGACCACTTGCGGGGCTTTTCCTATGAGCCCTCCGCCTCCCTGGCTATTTTCCGAAATACCCAGGAGAGTGGCCCAGAGCTGTTCCTTCTGGGCGACTGCACCGCAATCTGGGACGGCGGCGTATACCATGACCCGGCGGTCTCTCGCTTGGATGACCGGGCCATCCAGCTGTGTATGCACCTGTCTGACACCACCGGGCAACCACCCGCCGAGGTCATTCAAAGCCCCGCCATGCGGGCAAAGCTTTTGGAGCACCGGGAAAAGAAAAACCATCCCGAACAGCTGGATGGCTATAGCGTGCTGGCCCCTCACACCGGGCTGGCCCAGTACGGCACCCACCTCTCTCTGTCTGGGCAAGGGGTACACCATGTCTTTTTGATGTCGGACGGGCTGGCCGCCGGGTACCAGAGCTACCACCTGGAGCCTGGCCCCCAGGAATATCTGCACGCCGCCTATACTCAGGGCCTCTCCTCCCTCCTCTCCCGCCTGCGGGCCGTGGAACAGGCAGACCAGGACTTGCGCCAATTTCCCCGCCTGAAACCCAGCGACGATGCCAGCGGCGTTTTGGTGGAACTGGCACAGCCATAAGCCCGTGGATTTTGCCACACTCCCCCTTGCCTTTCCCACTATTCTGGGGTATACTCTCTTAGATATCAACTGCCACCGGGTAGTGGAATGTAGAATGCATTCTTCGTTTACGGCGTTAGGTCTTAGAAGCCGTAGACAAGGGTGCATTTTTTTGCGAAAGGACTAAAGAAACATGGAAAAACAGCTCAGACGCTATCTGCTCCCCAACATTCTGGCCATGATTGGCACCTCCTGCTACATCCTGGCCGACACCTTTTTTATCTCCCTGTCCCAGGGCCCCAACGGCATCACCGCCCTGAACCTGGTGCTGCCCCTCTACGGGCTCATCTTCGCCCTGGGCTCCATGATTGGCATCGGCTCCGCCACCCGCTATGCCCTGGGCAAGGGGAGCAACACCGCCGATTACCACCTCTACTTCTCCAACGCCATCGCCTGGACCCTGCTGGTGGGGGCGGTGTTTGTGGCGCTGGGTGTGGCCGTGCCTAACGGAGTGCTGCGGCTGATGGGGGCGGACGACACCATTTTGCAGGTGGGACACAATTACATCCGCATTGTGCTGTGTTTTGCCCCCCTGTTCATGCTCAACTTCACCTGTACCGCCTTTGTGCGCAACGACGGCGCCCCCCGCATCGCCATGGCCGCCACCCTCCTCAGCGGCCTGTTCAACATCCTCTTTGACTACCTGCTCATGTTCCCCTTGGGACTGGGCATGACCGGGGCCGCCCTGGCCACCGGCTTCTCCCCGGTGGTGAGCATGTCCATCTGCCTGCTCCACTACCTCTCCCCCCGCAACACCATCCGCCTCATCCCCACCCTGCCCTCTCTGCGCCGCCTGCTGTCCGCCTGCCAGCTGGGGGTGGTGGCCTTTGTGGGGGAGATGTCCAGCGGCGTGACCACCATGGTCTTTAACTTCATTCTCCTGCATCTGGCGGGCAATGCGGCGGTGGCCGCCTACGGCATCGTGGCCAACATCGCCCTGGTGGGGGTCGCTCTCTTCAACGGCATCTCCCAGGGGCTCCAGCCTCTGGCCAGTGCCTGCCACGGCTCCGGCGACACCCAGGGCCAGAGCCGCATCTACCGCCACTCCATGTTCATCGGCCTGTGTGTGTCCGCGGTGGTGGTGGCGGTGGTGGTGACCTTTGCCGGGACCCTGGTGGCGGTGTTCAACAGCCAGCACTCCGCCCAGCTGGCCGACTACGCCATCCCCGGCCTGCGCCTGTACTTTCTGGGCTTCCTCTTTGCCGGGGCCAACATTGTCAAATCCGGCTTTTACAGCGCCACAGGCCGGGGCAGAGAGTCCTCCATCCTGGCCCTGTGCCGGGGTGTGGTGGCCATTGTGGCCTTCGCCTTCCTCCTCTCCCACCTGTTTGGCATCACCGGGGTGTGGCTGGCCTTCCCCGCCGCCGAGCTGTTCACCCTGCTGCTGGGCCTGGTATTGGGCAGACCCCAGGGGCTGGGTGCTCCCGATCCCCGGCCGGCTTGACCTTGCCGCCAGGGGGTGCTACAATGGTAGAAAACTGTAAAACTTGAAATCTCTCTGTTTCTGCGCAGGTCACTGCGGGGTAAGACCATTCCAGGTTTTACCCCGCTTTTTGCGTCTCCCACAACAGGCTTTGAAAGGTCGAGATTCCATGCGACAATCCAACCGAACCCCTCTCACCCACCCCCTGCGGCGCATCCTCTTTTTGTGCCTGGGACTGATGATCATGGCCTTTGGCGTGGCCTTTTCCATCAAAGCGGGGCTGGGCACCTCCCCCATCTCCAGTGTGCCCTATGTCACCTCGGAAATTTCCGGCCTGTCGGTGGGGGCCACCACCATCATTATGAATTTCCTCTTTGTCCTCATTCAAATCGCCATTCTCCGCCGCAACTACGACTGGTTCCAGATACTGCAATTCCCGGCCGCCATTCTCTTCGGGTTCACCATCGACGTGGCGGAATGGGTCATCGCCCCTCTGCCCTGCTCGGGCTATCTCATGGCCTGGGGCTACTGCGCCCTGGGCATTGCGCTCATCGCCTTTGGGGTGAGCGTGGAAGTGATGGCCCATCTGGTGACCACCGCCGGGGAGGGCATTGTGCTGGCCATCTGCCAGGTGGCCCCGGTGAAGTTCGGCAATATGAAGATGTGTTTTGACGTGACCCTGGTGTGCATCGCCATTGTGCTGTCGCTGGTGTTCCTGGGCCACCTCAGCGGCGTGCGTGAGGGCACCATCGCCGCCGCTATTCTGGTGGGGCAGATCACTAAGCAGACCAATAAACTCACCAAGAAGGTGGAGTTGTCGGTGCTGAGCTGACAGAATTAATTATCAAAAACGGAGCAAGCGATTTTTCGCTTACTCCGTTTTGATAGGCCCCGTTATTTGTTGTCTCCATTTTCCTCTGAGCACACTTCATATGTGGCCAGAACCATTTTAATCCAATACCTAACATTTGTTTTCATTTTATAATAGCTAACAATAGATAGCACAGGAAAAATAATTCCGCATACAAGAGCGACTGTAATGTTATCTACTAGGTCACATAATCGTAAATGTACGCACCACCCCCATGCGACAAGAGATAAAGCAGCAAAACAAACCATCCAAAGACAATCTAGCCCTTTCAGCGCACGCATTTTCTCTGTCTTACTGTTATGTCCGTGTACCTGTATCTAGTAACTGCAATACGCAAAGAAATATTCACATTGTTCCGCCGTGTAAACTCCATCTTTCACCGAAATTCCCTTTTTCTCGAAAATTTTATCGGCCAACCCTTTATAAACTGCAAGTTTACAACTGTTGTTGTCATATATCTCTTTATCGTTTAAAATCGAACTTGTTATGCCGCTTTGAAACTTTAAAAAACCTATGTTTTTTGTTAAGCATGAGCCGATAAATTGCAAACAAGCCCCAATTATATAACATAAGAAGATAATAACTGCATACATGATTATGTCATGATTTGGAAGCTCCATTTTCTTTTCTACATAGGAAAGCGGAAATATTCCCATTACATGCAGGCCAAGCAAAAAGATACCACCACTAAAAATTACATTAAAAAAATCATACAGCGAAAATTTCTCTAATATCCCATCCATTACACCACGCCCCTTGTAATGTCTCTTTTCATTGTACGCTATCTACATAAATAATTCAATGGAGCCAATGTATAAGGTAATCAAGCCAGCTCGGACGGCATACAACGCCGCCCGGGCTGGCTCTTTTTCATGGTTTGATTCTCACCCGGTGCTCAATCGTCCGCCAGCAATTTGGCCGGGGGAATATCCAGCACCTGGGCAATCTTGAACAGTGTCTCCAGAGACACGCCACGGATGGTTCCCGTACCCTCCACTTGTGCAATGAAGTTGACGCTTTTGCCCACCCGCTCCGCCAAAAGTTCCTGGGTCAGCCCCGCTTTTTTCCTGTAGTACGCAATCTTTAAGCCTAACGTGATATAGCGTTCTGGGAATTCCGTGTGCATGGTATCGCCTCCTGCTATTATGCTAACAACAAAACAGCAGGATTATAATTTTCTACAATTGCATAATCCTTTACTTTGAGTAAATGTATATGTATAATGGAGCAAAGTCACTTCTTCACATTGGGGGTGAGACTTTGTTTTCATCTGAACCGATATACACCGTCAGTTTCTTTGGGCATCGAGTTATTTCTGATTTTTCTTCTGTTGAGTCCAAGGTAGAACAGCTCATTTCAACTCTACTCACACACCATCAGCATGTAGATTTTCTGGTGGGGCGCAATGGGGATTTTGACCTCGTGGTCACCGCCGCAATTAAGCGTTGGCAGTCTCAAACTCACAGTGATGCTTGTTCTCTTATTTGGATGCTTCCCTATCCCACAGCGGAACTCCAGACCCACCTCTCTGATTTTGAAGCATACTATGATGATATTGAGGTGTGCCAAACTGCCGCCCAAGCACATCCCAAACAGGCGTTTCAAATTCGAAATCGAGAAATGGTCGAACGCAGCAATCTTGTGGTATTTTATGTTGCCCATTCTCATGGTGGAGCGTATCAAACACTCTGCTACGCAAGGAAACGGGGAAAAGCTCTGGTTAATCTAGCTTTCCCTGAGTGAATAGTGAAGAGTGATTAGTGAATAAGTAAGAAGTAAAACCCGCCAAACTCCCCTGGAGTTTGGCGGGTTTTGGCACCCCCGGCGAGAATCGAACTCACAACTAACCCTTAGGAGGGGCTTGTTATATCCATTTAACTACGGAGGCATATCAAATTGTCCGGCAGCCCATGGCCGCTTGGTATATTCTACCCAATTCCACCGATACTGTCAATGCGGCACAAGAACTTTTCTGGAATCGGGCGGGTTTTTCTCCCCTTCTGCCGTTGCAATCCAACACATTTCGGGATATAATAAGTGACTGTGTTTTGATCGGATGTGGGAATTGTGTCCACATTCCCATGGTAGTTTATGGGCTGTGCAAAACAGCCAGACAATAAGGAGAACGAGAGATGCGAAACGAGAAATTGAGAAACGTAGCCATCATTGCCCACGTTGACCACGGCAAGACCACCCTGGTGGACGAGATGCTCAAGCAGGGCGGCATCTACCGGGAGAATCAGGCCACGGTGGAGCGTGTCATGGACTCCAACGACCTGGAGCGTGAGCGCGGCATCACCATTCTGGCCAAGAATACCGCCGTCCACTATAAGGATACCAAAATCAACATCGTAGACACCCCGGGCCACGCCGACTTCGGCGGCGAGGTGGAGCGTATTCTGAAGATGGTCAACGGCGTCATCCTGCTGGTGGACGCCGCCGAGGGCCCCATGCCTCAGACCCGCTTCGTGCTCTCCCGTGCCCTGGAGCTGGGCCACCGGGTCATCGTGGTGGTCAACAAGATCGACCGCCCCGACCAGCGTATCCACGAGGTGGTGGACGAGGTGCTGGAGCTGCTGATGGACCTGGACGCCACCGACGAGCAGCTGGACTCCCCCACCCTCTTCTGCTCCGGCCGTCAGGGCACCGCCTCCTACTCCCCCGACGTGGTGGGCACCGACCTGGTGCCCCTGTTCGAGACCATTCTGGAGTACATTCCCGCCCCCGAGTGTGACACCGAGGCTCCCTTCCAGATGCTGGTCTCCTCCATCGACTACAACGACTTTGTGGGCCGCATTGCCATTGGCCGCATTGAGCGTGGTACCATCAAGCAGAACCAGGAGATCGTGGTGTGCAACTACCACAACCCCGACGAGGCCAAGAAGGCCAAGGCCGTGAGCCTGTACACCTTCGACGGCCTGGCCCGCACCCCCGTCACCGAGGCCGCCGCCGGTGAGATCATCGCCATGAGCGGCATCGGCGACATCACCATCGGCGACACCATCTGTGCCCCCTCCGCCGTGGAGCCCATCGAGTTTGTGAAGATCTCCGCCCCCACTCTAGAGATGACCTTCTCTGTCAACGACTCCCCCTTTGCTGGCCGTGAGGGCAAGTTCGTCACCAGCCGCCAGCTCCGGGACCGCCTGTTCCGTGAGACCCTCAAGGACGTGTCCCTGCGGGTGACCGAGGTGGAGAACTCCACCGACTCCTTCAACGTGGCGGGCCGTGGCGAGATGTCCCTGTCCATCCTCATTGAGACCATGCGCCGGGAAGGCTACGAGTTCCAGGTCTCTCCCCCCCGTGTGCTCTACCAGGAGATCGACGGGGTCAAGTGCGAGCCCGTGGAGCGTGTGGTCACCGATGTGCCCGCCGACAACGTGGGCGCCGTCATGGAGAAGCTGGGCGCCCGCAAGGCCGAGTTCCTCTCCATGACCCCCGTGGGCAGCCGCATGAAGCTGGAGTTCCTGGTCCCCTCCCGTGGCCTGTTCGGCTACCGCAACGAGTTCTTGACCGACACCAAGGGCGAGGGCATCATGGCCTCCGTCTTTGAGAAGTACGTGCCCTACAAGGGCGAGATTCAGCGCCGCAACACCGGTTCTCTGGTGGCCCACGAGACCGGCGAGTCCGTGGCCTACGGCCTGTTCTCCGCCCAGGACCGTGGCGCTCTGTTCATCGGCGCTGGTGTGCCCGTGTATGAGGGCATGGTGGTGGGTGTGTGTCCCAAGATGGAGGACATCACCGTCAATGTCTGCCGCAAAAAGCAGCTGACCAACATGCGTGCCTCCGGTTCCGACGAGGCCCTGCGCCTGGTGCCCCCCCGCATTCTCTCCCTGGAGCAGTGCCTGGAGTTCCTGGCCGACGACGAGATTCTGGAGGTCACCCCCGAGAACCTGCGTCTGCGCAAGCGCATCCTCAACCACGAGCAGCGCATGAAGGCCCAGAAGGGTAAAAAGTCCTAATATCGTCTCAAAAAATGGGGACGTTGCCGAGGCAACGTCCCCATTTTATTATTAGTAGAACAACTGAGAGAACAGGCCAGCCAGCCCGTTGGACAGGAATCTCTCCAGGAACTCCCGGATGGTGATACTACTGCCATCCAAGGTCAGGGTGATGCCGCCCACCGTCTGAATCACACAGGGGGGAACAATCCACCAGCTCACCGCCAGGATCACCAGCATACCGCCCAGGTAGCACAGCCAGAACATTCCGCTGCTCTGGTCGCCGCACACCGCTTGGGCAGACAAGCTGCCGCACACCACCGCTGTGAAGCAGGCCAGAACCACCAGGCCCACGGCCACATTTAGAGAGAAGAAGGCGCACACAAAGGCCAAAAACAGCACCACAGTGGTCACGCCGCCGTTGGCGCTGTTGGCGATGTACATATCCAGAATGCTGCCGCCGCTTTTAAAGATGCGGGTGAGGGCAAAGAGCACCAGGGTAAACAGGGCCATGCCCACCACTGCAATGATGAGGCCAAACAGGATGCTGCCCAGGGGGTTGCCCCGCACCGTCATAACGGAGCTGCTGCCCATCAGATTACCCAAACTGCTCAAAGGCCCGATTGTGCTGCGGATGCTGCCAGCCACTTGGCCCACCACATTCCACAACAGAGCGATGACCACCACCACCCGGATTACCGAGAGGGTCACCGCCACAGTGAGGTTCTTCTCTGCCACAGCGGTGCGGATGGCCTGGACGGGGGAAGCCCAATACTGGGCAAAGAAGGGTTTCAGGCTCTTGGCGGCGTGGACGGTGGTGTCCCGCACCTGTCGGCCCATCTGGGCGAACTGCTGGGCGTTCTGGCTCCCCGGCTGGCCCTGCCCGCCCTGGGGCTGGTAGCCATATCCGCCGGGCTGCTGCTGATAGCCATAGCCAGACTGCTGCTGCGGTCCGGGCTGTTGATAGCCGTACCCAGAGGGCTGCTGTTGATACCCATAGCTATTCTGCTGGGTGTCAGCTCCCGGCTGCTGGTAGTTGTACTCCGGCGGTTGGCCGCTGGGTTCCGACGGCTGGACCGTGGACTCCGGCTGCTGCTCTTCGGGGGTTGTCTGGTCGCCCTGGGGCTGTCCATAACTGTACCCCTGCTCTTCCGGCGGGGTGGCGGGCTGCTGGGGCGGGGTCTGCTCCACCGGAGCGCTCTCCGGCTGGGTCGTGGGTGGCTCCTGCTGCTGTTGCTGGGCCTGGGGGCAGGTGCACAGCTGCCCATCCTCCAGGGGTGCGCCGCAATACTCACAAAACCGCATGTTATCTCCTCCTCTGTTGGGCTCCGCTTACCGTCGGCGGGCCTGGTTGTCCGCACTCGTGTTTCTTCCACAAATTTCGGGTAACTCTATCCTAACACTTTTGCATGCAAAAGTAAATGTATGTTTCTGGGAAGCCCTGCCCTTCTGCCCTGTCCTCTTTGTTGCGGGGTGAGAAGGGACATGGTATAATGACAGAAAACACGTCAAAAAGGCCCATTCATCCCACTGCCATGGGCTTAAAGGAGCGTCTATGAATATTTTTCTTCACATCTGCTGTGCCCCCTGTTCGGTGGCTTGCATTCAGCAACTCCGGGAGGAGGGCCACGCCCCCACCGGCTTCTGGTACAACCCCAACATTCACCCCTTCCTGGAGTACAAGGCCCGCCGGGACACTCTGCGCCAGTACGCTCAGGACATTGATTTGCCCCTGGTGGAGCTGGACGACTACGGTCTGCGGGAGTTCACCGCCGCCGTGGCCGCCAATTCCGACGCCCGGTGCTCCTGGTGCTACGCCCGCCGCTTTGAGGAGACCGCCAAGACCGCGGCTGAGCGGGGCTTTTCCGCCTTCACCTCCACCCTGCTCATCTCTCCCTATCAAAACCGGGAGCTGATGTGCGAGATTGGGGAAAAAGTGGGCAAAAAGTACGGGGTGGATTTTCTGCCCTATGACTTCCGCCCCCGGTTTAAGGACGGACAGGAGCAGGCCCGGGCGTTGGGCCTGTATATGCAAAAATACTGTGGCTGCATTTACAGCGAGGAGGACCGCTTCTCCAACCGCCGGAAAAAGCAGCTTCACAAGCTGCACAAGCAGCAGGCGGCCCAGGCCGCCGCAGAAGGGAGATGACCACCATGGCACTGCAAGAAGGGAAGATTTACCCCGCACATATTGAAAGCTATGCCAGCGACGGCACCGGCGTGGCCCGCATTGACGGCATGGTGGTCTTTGTCCACGGAGCGGTCCGAGGCGAAGAGGCGGACGTATGCATTGAGCACGTGGGCCACAACGCCGCCTGGGCCCACATCGCCACCCTGCGCGCCCCATCCCCCGCCCGCATCGAGCCGGACTGCCCTCACTACCGCCAGTGCGGAGGCTGCCAGTTCCGCCACATGACCTATGAGGAAGAGCTCTGCGCCAAGCGCCAGCGGGTGGAGGACGCCCTCCACCGCTTAGGCGGTCTGGACCTGCCTGTGTCCGCCATATACGGGGCAGAAAACACCCAGGGCTACCGCAACAAGGTACAATTCCCGGTGAGCGGGGACGGCATCGGCTACTACCGCTCCCGCACCCACCAGGTCATTGACATTCCCCACTGTCACCTCCAGCCCCAGGTGGACAGCCTGTGCCGCCAGGTGGTGGCGGACTGGATGAACCAGTACCGCATCCCCCCCTACCAGGAAAAGACGGGGAAGGGCCTGGTGCGCCACCTGTATCTGCGCACCAACCAGGCCGGGGAAGTGCTGTGCTGCCTGATTATCAACGGAAAAAAACTGCCCCACGCTCAAGAGCTGGTGGAGGCGTTGAAGGCCGCCGTGCCCACGTTAGTGGGTGTAGTTTTGTCGGTAAACACCCGGAAAACCAACGTGATTTTGGGCACCGAGTACCACACCCTGTGGGGCCAAGACTGGCTGGAGGAGACCCTGTGCGGCCACACCTTCCGGCTGTCTGTCCCCTCCTTCTTCCAGATCAACCAGCCCCAGACCCAGGTGTTATACAGCCGGGCGGTGGAGTTTGCGGGCCTCACGGGCACCGAGACGGTGGTGGACCTGTACTGTGGCATCGGCACCATCTCCCTGACCATGGCGGAACACGCCGCAAACGTCATCGGGGTGGAAGTGGTGCCCCAGGCCATTGAGGACGCCAAGGAGAACGCCCGGCGCAACGGATTGGCGGACAAGACCCGTTTCCTGTGCGGCGACGCCTCCCAGCTGGCGCTCCAGCTGGAGCAGGAGGGCATCACCCCCGATGTCATTGTGGTGGACCCGCCCCGGAAGGGGTTGGCCCCCGACGTGGTGGACACCATCGCCCGCATGGCGCCCCCCCGGGTAGTGTATGTATCCTGTGACCCCGCCACCCTGGGCCGGGATTTGAAGCGGTTTGCCGCTCTGGGCTATGTGTCCCAGCGGGCGGAGGCTGTGGACTTGTTCCCGAGAACGGCGCACGTCGAGACGGTAGTATTATTGTCCAAACTCAAAGTCGACCATCATATCGAAATAGAACTTAAGATGGATGAGTTGGATTTAACGGCGGCGGAAAGTAAGCAACCTACGATGATATGAGCAGTTAGGAAAGGAGGTGGCAGAGATTGGCGGGAAGCAGAGAAACCAAAATCGAGCTGACCGCATACGATGATCTTTTCCAACCGGACGAAAGCCGTGAGGAAACAAAGCTCTCTAAGATAAGGGATATTCCCATATCGGAGATTGACGAGTTTCCAGACCACCCATTCAAGGTTTTAATGGACGAGGATACTCGCAGGATGTAAAACTTGCCGAGCAGCATCAGGCGGCGGGCGAGGAAAAGTTCTGCCCGATGACGCTGAAAGGCGTAGTACTGCTTTCCCACAAAAAACCGGATGGGCATATCAACGTAAAGGTTGAGTTTGGTGAAGGTGAGGGCAAAGTACCGCTGGATAATATCGCAAAGAGCGACAAAGCGTACAAGCCGAAAGAGTGAGTTACATACAAGGAACTTCTGAAACTAGCGAATTCGAAAAAGGATTATAACAGTGTTGCAGATGAGATTGACAGACTGCGGGAATTGAAACAGAACGCACTGGTGGAGAGCGCCGAGCGGGAGGGACTGAAACAGCGGATCAGGGAGATGCGGGAGTTTCTGGAACAGCAGTCCACAGAGGTCACGGAGTATGTTGAACTGCTGGTGCGGCGGCTGATTGAAAAGATCACGGTTTACGATGAGCGGTTTGAGGTGGAGTTTAAATCCGGGGCAAAGGTGGATGTGGAGAGATAAATAACAGAATGGAGTGCCTTGTGGCTTTTGAAATGGCTGCAAGGTGCTTTTTTTATGGGCTGTTAATTTTAAAGAAGGCAGCTTGTGCTTATCAACCATAGGGTTTATAATGGAATTGTATTGATGGAGGTGGAGATGACAACATCAGATATGATTAGAGAATTATGTAACAGAAAAAGTATAAGTTTAGCAGAACTGTGTAGAAAGATCGGACAAACTCCTCAAAATTTCAATAAAAAATTACAACGTGAAACAGTTTCGTTTGAAGAAATGCTTTTAATCGCTAAAACTTTAAATGTTGGCTATGAGCAGGTATTCATATTAGAGGATCAAAAGGTAGGGATAAGTATATTGGGAGATAAAGATATATAAAATTTGATTAAAATATAGGCATGTCGGGAATCTAGGCGAGGAGGGGAAAGAAGTGACAAATAAAATTCGTAATTTTATTTCAAA
>NZ_SJOS01000090.1:0-2286 GCF_012027765.1 Pseudoflavonifractor sp. SW1122
TTTGTTATAATTTGTCTTCACAAACAAATTGTAAAGCAAATGAAACGAGAGGCCAACCCCCAAAAAGGTTAGCCTCTCGTTTTGTTGTTCTGGCCTATTTTGCAACAGGCCCTTTTAGCCCTTTTCTCTGGGAATGCGTGTGCGGTTTGGCCCTGTGTGTTTCGTTGGCTCCCTACCGTCCAAACCCCGTATGGGTCACGGTTGGGGTCAAGCGGAAACGGACTCGTCAAAGAAGCCTCGCACCGGCTGAGAGGAAAGCTCCCGTTTTGCCAGCTCTCGCTCATAGTTGACACGGGTGATCTCTTCAATAAATGCCTTTTGTGTGGGGGTGGCTGTGGGCCAAGAGACATTGAACTTTTTGCACATGGAGAAAAAAGTTCCGTACCATAGCCGGTCTTCCTCGCTCTCATGGGTGAAATACCACTTGGCGTTTTCCATATTCAGCCCTCCTCCAAGTAATCTGTAAAAATCATCTGTGCAGCCTCGTCACAGATCAAATATCTGGGTGCTGCATTGGTTTTCCGACTGGGCAAACGAACCGCACCAAAATCTCGCTCATAATGCTGTGCCAACTCCGGCGTCTTGGCATCCAGCGTGACATCGCCGTTAAATCCGGCATCCACGGATAACTTAATGCCATAGGCAATCAACGCCCGACCGATTCCTCCGTATTTCGGTGTCTCTACAAGGGTTCGATTGCTTTCCGCTTGGCTCTCCATGTAGACGACATGGACACCCATCGTTCCATTTCGAACTTCATAGGCCCCCAAAGCCACCAATTCCCCTTCTGCTGTTTTGAACGCATACAGGTCAAAGCCGCTGGATGTGATGTAATGGCTGGTCCAGTCTGTCTGCCATTGGGGATCGGAGCATGAGACCTCCAGATCTTGCCGGGTGGCTTTTGCAGCAGTCACAAAAACTTTGGCTTTCTTTGTGTCCCAGATATAAAGTCTGAACTTGGCCACATTGCTCACCTCGTTTCTTGTAATCAGTATACCACGACAATGCCTTGTTTACAACTTTAGTGGGCAATAGTCCCTGGGTGTTTCCGTCCCCCAATGGCGGGCCAATCTCCCCGGACAGTGTGCTACATATGCTCCATCGAGTGCTGAAACGGGCAGGACTGCCCAAGGTGCGATTCCACGACTTGCGCCACACCTTCGCTACCCTGGTGCTGCAAAACGGGGTGGATGTGAAAACCGTGTCCGGGATGCTGGGCCACTTCTCCGCAGGGTTTACCCTGGACACCTACGCCCATATCACCAGCGCAGCACAGAGACAGGCAGCGCAGACTATGGGGAGTGTGCTGGCGGGGACGATTGAGACGTGAACACTTCATATTTCCTTGCAAGTCTTTGGACGAGGAAAATTCCAAAATATATAGCAGTTTCTCGTAAAATATGTTTGGGTAGGGTGCAGATCGTCACTAGACATGGAAACCCCTGCCCGAACATAGCAATGTAATTTCCTACTTATTTCCAAGCAGGGTGAGTTGCTGAGAAATTAGAAAAAACTCTCTGTCTCTGTCACTGTCAACGACATCTGGCGAGTACAGTGAAAGCGCCTTATGTCTTCCTCTAATGGTGTATTCAATGCTAATTTTGTCAATTTTAACTCCATATAATGAAATTTGTTCATAATGGGCATTAGAAACCGTGCTTTTATCTATCGTCTTTGTTCTTTTGTTAAATACAAAAACGATAGTTTCATCAAAGAAACATGCTTTTCCTGTATGAAAGATAAGGAAAGAAAAGGTTCCGTACACAGTTTTGAATAATATTGGTGCAAGAAAAGCCATAATGATGGCGGAAATGAGAATGAACAAGAATGGATTGATTGTGTCTCCCCAAAAGAAGTACTCAATAAAAGCTAAAATAAACCAAAGAGGAATTACCATGCATACTCGCAACGCTATATTTTGATGCTGAAACTCGATTTCCATCTCTGTGAGCACTTCCTTCTACTGCAAATTTTAATATAAACGAAATCTTAACATGTAACCACGACAATTTCTATACCAGAAAGAACATTTGGCGAGGGGTGACAGATCTTGTTGAGGCAGTCGAAGTGAAAACCTCCATATCTCCACCCCTAACCGCTCCAAACTCCCGTATGGGTCAGCGTTTGGGTCAAGCCAGTTTAGTGCCGTTTCGACACTACCAGGGGAGGGAAGCCATCACAAATCTAAACCACCGAAAAAGTCCTGAAATTCTGGTAAAGTTAGTGAATAGTGAAGAGTGAATAGAGAAAAAGGAAATCCCAGATGCGAAAGCATCTGGGATTTAT
>NZ_SJOS01000091.1:0-1999 GCF_012027765.1 Pseudoflavonifractor sp. SW1122
CGGGCAGACGCTTGCCGCCCTTTCCGGCGGGCTGGGCGTCGGGGCGATCAAACACATCCTGTCCGTCAAATTCATAGCCGCTCTCGTCGGCCATGGCGGGCTGGGTGGTGGGGGTTTGAGCGCCGCCGCAGAAGGGACAGAACTTATATGTGGCACTGTAATCCTCGCCGCAGGATGCACAGTGCACCACGTTGGAATCTTTTTTACGAACCATGGTGTCATACCTCCGTTGACCATAGATACACATATAGTACACGTTTTGCACCATTTCGTCAATCCCTGAAACCGTAGATTCCAGTCTGGCAGCGGAGAGGGAAGAGGGAAAATAACAAAATTTTCTCTTGCGAAATGGGAAATAATATAGTATAATACCATTCGCACCATGCCGGTGTGATGGAATTGGTAGACGTAGTGGACTCAAAATCCACCGGTGGCGACACCGTGCCGGTTCGAGTCCGGCCACCGGCACCAAAAATCGACAAGCACCGTCAGGGGCTTGTCGATTTTTACTTATTCGCTATTCACTTTTCACTCTTCACTAAACTGGATGGGTCGATTTTTGGAAGTGAATAAGTAATAGTGAATAGTGAAGAAGTAAGGTGTGCCGCACAGCGGCACGAATTTTATATTTGGGGTGATGACAATGGCCAGTCCCCTTCAAGATAAGTCTAAGGCGTTTGCGTTGGAAGTTATCAAAGTGTGCAATGAGATCAAGCGCTCCAAACGGGAAAGCGTCCTGACCAATCAACTCATTCGCTCGGGAACCAGCATCGGCGCCAACATCCGGGAAGCCATGTATGCCCATGGAAAAGCTGATTTTATTGCAAAATTGCAAATCGCACTGAAAGAATGTTCGGAAAGCGAATACTGGCTGGAGCTGCTCATCGAAAGTGGCTACTATGATGATCCTACCATTTTGAAACAATGTACCGAGGTCAAGCGATTGCCGGAAAAGATTATGAAAAGCCGCCCAGAAGCAATCTGGACGGCTTTAAATCTGTGACATAACACGATGTACTATATCCGATATACAATGGAATTTCTGCGGCTAAAGAAATAACAAAAATTAGTTGTTTGCTTTTTCGGAAATGTATTCGAAGCCTTCTGTTACGGATTTTTTTAATTCCAAAAAATCGGATTTTGTAAGATATTCGTTGGGGATTTCTTCGGCTTGTGGTATAATTTGTATAGCTTTATTGTAGTAAAATAGTGCTTGTTGATAATTTTCTTGTAGTGCATAGATGGTTGCTAAATTGTTGTATATGAGAAGCAATGCACTAGTGTTATTTTTAGCAAGAGATAAGCACTTGGAATATATGTCAAGTGCCTCGGTAAGCCTTTTCGTTTTTCTATAGATAGCACCAAGGTTAATTAGATTTAGAATGTGTAACCGAATTGTGGAGTGGTCGTGCGAGGAAGTATTAGAAATTAGAGAGAGATTTTTTTTTAAAAGCATTTCGGCATAAGAAAACTGCCCTAGCTTTTCATAAATTTCGCTCATTCTGGTATAGATTGTTGCAATCTTTTTTATGTTTTTTTCTTCAGACAGTGCAAAATCATAGTAATTAAGAGCTTCAGCGTACCTTGATTCATTAGCAAATATATTGGCTAAGGCAATCAAAAGGCTGGATTTTATATCTCTGATTTCACCAATGTCGTTCTGACATAGCGATTGATAAACGAATAAATATAATTCTTTTGCGTAAGACAAGTAACCAGCTTCTTCAGCCCTAGATCCAACGAGCAATGCCAGTGTAGCCCAAGTTCTAGCATCAATTTTTGCACCTTGTATATTCCGAATGAATTCAAATGTTTTTTCAAAAGAATTATCGCAGAATACATTCAAGATTATGCTTAGTTTTAAAACGGAACCTTGAGATAAATTTGATACTTGTTTTAATTCTTCCTTTGATAGTTTAATTCCTAGTTTTTTGGAAAAAGAAGTAGCAATAGAGAACATCTCTGTATTTTGTAGTAGAGGCATGGATACCAATTTATA
>NZ_SJOS01000092.1:0-1938 GCF_012027765.1 Pseudoflavonifractor sp. SW1122
AATCGAGTAGGAGGCTACCCATTAGTTGAGTAGCCGTCCTCTCACACCACCGTGCATACCGTTCGGTACACGGCGGTTCAATCGCATAAGTGCTGTTTACGAATTTGCTTGTACTGCGCCGGAAAATCGTAATATCCGGCCAGTGCGAGCTTTTCGTTTGTAATAGAGCGGCAGAGAATTCCGCTTCCAGCTACTCTCCAGTAGCCCAAGCGGGTATTCCCCCATTGGTAGGCCTGCCACGCAGGGATGCCTAACTTCTTTAGGTTTTGCACCCTGGTTTTCGGCTTCTTCCATTGCTTCCAGATGTACATGCGGATTCTGCGCCGCAACCATTCATTCCAGCGTTGAAGGATGCGCTTCATATCGGCAATATAGAAGTACCCAATCCATCCTCGGATGAATTCCTTCACCTTTGCCATCACCGTGCGCACATTTCTACCCAGGCTTCTGCTGGTCAGTTCTTTCAGCTTCCGTTTCGCTTTCTGTAGGGAATTTCTATGAACTCGGATATATACGCCTCGTCCATCCTTTCCCAGGCAGCAGCCCAGAAACTTAAAGTTACGGTTGGAGAAAAGGCTAACTACCTTGCTCTTTTGAAGATTCATCGTCAGCTTCAGCCTTCCTTCCAAGAACTTTCGGCAGGATTCCAGCATGTGCTCCGCTGCCCGTTTGCTTTTGGTCACCACCACGATGTCATCCGCATAGCGAACCACCTTCACACCCCGTCTGGTCATCTCCTGGTCAAACTCGTTCAGGTAGATGTTTGCTAACAGCGGAGATAGAGGGCCTCCCTGTGGAGAACCTTCTCTTGTTCTGGTTATGACTCCGTTTTCCATGACGCCGGCTTTCAGATACCTCTTAATCAGCCCCGTCACCCGTTTATCGTGGATTTGTTTCCGCAGCAGTTCCATCAGCAATTCGTGATTCAGCGTGTCGAAATACTTGGACAAGTCCACTTCTACTGCGTAGGTGTAGCCTTGCTCTGCGTATTTCTTTACCTGGCGCACAGCCTGCTGTCCGCTCCTTCTCGGGCGGTAGCCATAGCTTGCGTCCGAAAACAGCGGTTCATAGATTGGCTGTATCTGTTGGGCAATGGCTTGCTGGATGATTCGGTCTACCACCGTTGGGATACCCAGCTTGCGCACACCTCCATCTGGTTTGGGGATTTCCTTTCGCCGCACGGGAGATGGGGTGTATTTCCCTTCCCGAATGCTTTGAAGCAATTCTGCTCTATGTTCCTGCAACCACGGCAACGCCTGCTCTACGGTCATCCTGTCGATGCCAGGTGCTCCGTGATTGCCCTTGACCTGCTTGTAGGCTCTGTTCAGGTTGTTTCTGTCCAGAATCCGCTCCAGCAGGTTCTCTGCACCGTCTCTTTCTTTCCCTTCCCCAGGGCTGGCACTCGGCACTTTTGCATACTCTTCACGTTCCACGCTATCCCTCTGCACGAAGCCCTTTCGGTATTTTGCTGTCATGGCACCAGTCCTCCTTCCGGTCTTTACTCAAGACTTACGATTGTTCGGCCCTTCCCGTTTTTTTTTTTTTTTTTTTTCCGGTACTATGGCCTCTGCTGACTTCTTACGGCAAGCTTTACTCCGCAGGTTCGGATTTTTTTTTTCCCTACTTCTACGTCCGTAAGACCTCCCCGGGTAAGAGCAATAACCTTCCTCCCATATATCTGCCGCATTTACACTGCAAAGTTCGGGCAGTATTGGACTTTGTCTTGGTTAGCAGACTCGTCCGCTTTGCATTGCCTCATATGCGATTTCTGTTCGTCAGACCGGGAGTTTGCCCGTGTCGGCACTTCGCAGCCTCCACATCCGGCTTCCTTCAGATTCCACCTCACGATGGACACCCTTGCCTTCGGCTAACAGTTCCTACTGCCAAGTCTGTAGTGGACTTTCACCACCAAGTTATTGCCCATGCCGGGCGCACTAA
>NZ_SJOS01000093.1:0-1850 GCF_012027765.1 Pseudoflavonifractor sp. SW1122
GTCTTGCATGACCTAAAGAGGCGTCCGTTTGTCACTGACACACAGAATATAGTCAATGCTGGTGTGATAAAATTTTGCCAATTGAATGAGGACCCGGGTGGGAATGTCGTTTTCTCCCGTCTCATATTTGGAGTACCCCGTCTGAGACATGCCCAGAAACTTTGCCACCTGGGTTTGGGTCAAATCGGCGTCTTCTCGTAAATCTCGCAATCGGTTCATCATACTTCACCTCTTGCAGAGTATGGCATAACCTGAAACAGAGTATTGACTTCTAACCTGTTTCAGGTTAGAATGAGCAAGAGATGGAACTGTGTTCCGTTATTGGGAGAATGTGGACACAGATTTCCGGTGAAGAGGGAAGAAAAGCGGACCAAACCGTCCATAAGGCCCACCAATATGCCCCCTTCCATATCATGAGAGAAATGGAGTGGAAACAATGAAAAAGAAACTTCTCAGCATTCTGTTGTGCGGCTGTCTGGTTGTGGGGATGTTTCCTGCTGTAGCCTGGGCCGATAACACCCAGGCCACCCAGTCCCCAACCGTAGTAGCAGAAGAAGCAGCCACCAGCGGGGAGTGTGGCCCGAATTTGACCTGGGACTACGACCAGGAGACTCAGACCCTCACCATCTCCGGCACCGGGGAAATGTGGCCTAGACAAGATAACTGGTTTAGTCTTGACGTTGCCCATGTCATCGTGGAGGAGGGAGTTACCTCCATTGGTTCATCTGCTTTCTCTGATTGCGAAAATCTGAGAGATGTTGTCATTCCTGAGGGGGTCACGACCATTGAGTCTGGGGCGTTTCAAAACTGTACCAGCCTAACGAAAGCCAGACTTCCTGAGGGGCTGACGACCATTGGATCGAATGCATTTTTTAGATGTTTTGAACTGTCAGAATTTAATATTCCTGAAAGTGTGACGGAGATTGGAATGTTTGCTTTCAGTGGGTGTAAGAGCCTGACGGAGATTGCCATTCCGAAAGGAGTCACTGCTATTTGGCCCAATGTCTTTGATGGGTGCATTGGCCTGACAAAGGTCAGCATTGCAGAGGGTGTGACAGAAATTGGAATGTATGCCTTCATGGGATGTACCAGCCTGACTGAGCTCGTCCTCCCTGAGAGCGTCACTACCATTGAGAGCTGCGCCTTTTCAAACTGCGACAATCTGACAAGAATTAGCCTTCCTGAGGGGCTTACCACCATTGGGGGAGTTGCCTTTGGTGGGTGCGTCAGCTTGACCGAAATTACCATTCCCAAAGGTGTTACTACCATTGAAAAAGATGCATTTGAAGGATGCAGAAACCTAAATACCATTTTCTTTGGCGGAACCATGGAGGAATGGGAGGCACTGAATGCAGAGGCGTTGTCCTATAATCCATTTATTGTGACCATCGTCTGCGCTGATGGCACCATCCCGGTGGCAGAGCCCAAGGGCGTTTGCGGCGATGATCTGACCTGGAGCTATGATCGGGACTCCAAAACCCTCACCATTTCTGGCACTGGGGATATGTGGGAGTATGATATGACTCCCAGTGATTGGAGAGATTTTGAGATTGCTCACATCGAGTTGGGAAAAGGCATCACCTCCATTGGTAACGGCGCTTTCTACCAATGCTTTGAGCTGGAGGAACTTGTAATTCCCGAAGGGGTGACATCCATCGGAAATAGTGCCATTTACGAATGCACCAGCTTGAAAGAGGTTACCATTCCAGATAGCGTTACCCTGATTGATTACACGGCCTTCCATCGATGCGACAATCTGACCACAGTCTACTACACCGGAACCCAGGAACAGTGGGCAGCCATCTCTGTGGGCGACTACAATGATGTCCTCGCTTCTGCGACCATCCACT
>NZ_SJOS01000094.1:0-1684 GCF_012027765.1 Pseudoflavonifractor sp. SW1122
CCCCCCCCCCCGCCCCGGTCCAGCCCCCGGTGGAGAAGGTCACCCGCCAGGAGGCTCAACAGGCCCACGCCCAGGTGGCCCAGGAGATCGAGGCAGGCATGGAACAGAGCAACACCGGGGTGTACCGCTATCCCCCTGTGTCCCTGCTGGCGGAAGGCAGCGGCATGGCCGCCGCTGCCGCTGGAGAGCTCCAGACCAACCAGCAGCGGCTCCAGGACGCCCTTATCTCCTTCGGCGTGGATGCCCATATCGTCAACGTCACCAGGGGTCCCTCGGTGACCCGGTACGAGCTGGAGCTGGAGCAGGGCGTGAAGCTGAACAAGATTACCAACCTCTCCGACGACATCGCCCTGGCTCTGGGTGCCTCCGCGGTGCGTGTGGCCCCCATCCCCGATAAGATTTCCACCGTGGGCATTGAGGTGCCCAACCGCCAGGTGAGCCCTGTGGCCATTCGGGACGTCATCAGCGACCGGGCCTTTACCGACAGCCCCTCCAAGGTATCCTTTGCCGTGGGCAAGGACATCGGGGGCAACTGTGTGGTGGGCAACATCGCCAAGCTGCCCCATATGCTCATTGCCGGTACCACCGGTTCCGGTAAGTCGGTGTGTACCAACTCCCTCATCATCTCTCTGCTGTACAAGGCCACCCCCGACGAGGTGCGCCTCATCATGGTGGACCCCAAGATGGTGGAGTTGGGGGTGTACAACGGCATCCCTCATCTGCTCATCCCCGTGGTCACCGACCCCAAGAAGGCCGCCGGCGCCCTGCAATGGGCGGTGTGCGAGATGATGAAGCGGTACAAGGCTTTCTCTGAGGTGGGAGCCAAGGATCTGGCTTCCTACAACAACCACGCCCGCAAGAGCGGGCGGGACACCATGCCCCAGATCGTGGTGGTCATCGACGAGCTGGCCGACCTGATGCTGGTGGCCGCCAAAGAGGTGGAAGAGTCCATCTGCCGGGTGGCCCAGATGGGCCGTGCCTCGGGCATGCACCTGGTCATTGCCACCCAGCGTCCCTCTGCCGACGTCATCACGGGCCTGATGAAGGCCAACATCCCCAGCCGCATTGCCTTTGCCGTGGCCTCCAGCTTGGAGTCCCGCATCATTCTGGACACCACCGGTGCCGAGAAGCTGGTGGGTAAGGGCGACATGCTCTATGCCCCTCTGGGCCAGGGCAAGCCCCAGCGTGTCCAGGGCTGCTTTATCTCTGAGGAGGAGGTGGCCCAGGTGGTGGACTTCATCAAGCAGAGCGGCACCGCCCAGTACGACGAGTCGGTGATGCATGAAATCGAAAAGCACGCCGAGGAGAAGGAGAAAGGCGCCAAGGGTGTGGGCGGGTCCGATCCCAACCAGGGCGGGGACTATGACGAGCTGCTCCCCGCTGCCATCGACGTGGTGCTGGAGGTGGGACAGGCCTCGGTGTCCATGCTCCAACGCCGCCTGAAACTGGGCTACGGCCGAGCCGCCCGCCTGGTGGACCAGATGGAGGAGAAGGGCGTGGTGGGCCCCTTTGAGGGCTCCAAGCCCCGCCAGCTGCTCATTACCAAGGAGCAGTGGCAGGAGATGCAGTACCGCCAGAACATGGTGGACGCCGTGCCCGAACCCTCGGAGCCGGTACCGGAGGAGTTCCCCTTTGAGGGGGACGCCGTGGAACAGAGCCGGGATTTACCGCCATTTTAAGAAGA
>NZ_SJOS01000095.1:0-1674 GCF_012027765.1 Pseudoflavonifractor sp. SW1122
GGGCCGAGGCACCCCGCCGGCCGGGGCCCCGGCCCTGCCCCGGGCGGTAGAAGCTGCCCAGGGTGGCGGGGACCACCCACCCCATGGGAATGCCGTCCCCCAGCCCCGCCGCCCGCCCCTCGGCCAGCCCCGCACAGAAGCGGTCGGGCCGCTGGGTGTACAGGCTCATGGGGAAGGGGGTGCGAGTCTCCTCCCCCACCATATACTGCTCCAGATTCCCCGTCATGAGCATGGCGTCAATGTCGATGGCCGCCACCTGCTCCTCCACCTGGCGGGCCAGCTGGGGGTCGGTGATACTTTTTATATAGAGAACGTCCACCGGGGTCACCGACTGCCGCCCCACAAAGGTCTCCCAGATGCGCAGCTCGGGGGCCCGGAGGCGGCGGCGCACCAGGGAGGTGTTGGTGCGGATGGACTCCACAAAGCAGTCCATGGAGCCCTTCACGTCCGGCTCGTTGTCCGGGGGCGAGATGGACCGCTTCTCCTCGGTGGCGGTCATGAGGGTGAGCACCTTGTCTTTTCCCCGGAAAAACAGGGCCACCCAGCCGTTTATGAGGTCAAAGACCACCTGGTCGGCGGTGGTGCGCTCCTCCACTGCCAGGGAGTACAGGCACCCCTTGGCCATGCGGTCGTAGGCCTCGTCCAGGGTGGCCACCTCCGCCAGGTCCTTGCACTGAGTCAGGGGGCGGAGCACGTAGTCGCTGGCCCGCTCGTTGCGCACCTGTCCCACAATGTAGAGCATCTCCACCGCCCGCTGGGGGTCGTCCCCCAGGTAGAGGGTGCGCCGCCCGAAATCTGCACACCCCTCAAAGACCTGGGCGATGCCGTCGGCGGTGAGGGGCACGGTGACCCGGGGCTCCCTTCGGGGGTGGGGCGGAGGTATTTGTTGGTGTCCCATGGGATTGCATTCCCCCTTTCATAAATTCCAGTATGCCGCCCTCCCCTCCCTTTTATACACTTCCTCTAATTTCCCCTTTACCATACCATTTTACTAGGAAAACACTGGACGAGCACCCAGGGGTGTGGTAGAATATCCACAGAGTCCACGCTGTGTGTGGAAATTTAGAACAAAGGTGATACCATGATTTACACAATCATCGCCCTGGTGCTGCTGGTGGCAGACCAAGTGGTGAAATACCTGGTGCGCACGGGCATCGACCTGGGCCAGTCCATCCCCTTCATCCCCCACCTGCTGGACCTGACCTTCGTACGCAACACCGGAGCCGCCTTCTCCATGCTGGAGGAACACACCTGGATCCTCATTCTCATCTCCGCCGTGGTGGTGGTGGTGGTGGCGGTGCTCACCGCCCGGAAGGTGTTCCAGGGCTGGCTGGGCCTCACTGCCGCCATGCTGGTGATGTGCGGCGGCATCGGCAACCTCATCGACCGGGTGGTGCTGGGCTACGTCACCGACATGTTCCAGACCACCTTTATGAACTTCGCCGTGTTCAACCTGGCTGACTGCTACATCACCGTGGGCGTGGTGCTCCTGTTCATCTATGTGCTCTTCTTCTACCCGGAGCCCCAAAAGAAGGAGGTGGACCCCCATGCTGACTGCGACCTTCCCGGTGACGGTACTTGAGCCGGGCCGAGCCGATGCGGTGCTGTCCGCCGCCGTGGACGGGCTCACCCGCTCGGCGGCCCAGAAGTGGATGGAGGAGGGCCGGGTCACCT
>NZ_SJOS01000096.1:0-1578 GCF_012027765.1 Pseudoflavonifractor sp. SW1122
GATTTTGTAGTGATCATCACCGCCTGATACACCGCCACAAGGAGTATCGTCGGAGGCGTCAGATGTGTATAAGAGGCGGTGGCCGTGGTGGCCGGGCATATCCAGGCGGGTGAGGGGGAGGTGGGACAGCTCCACCAGGCGGTCGTAGAGGGGGGTCATAGGGATCACATCCTTTTTCATGCTTTATGAAAAACAGATTTTGTCTCCAGTCCTGGAGATGGTTTATCTATTTTCGATGGTTCAGGCTTGGAAGCCTAGGGAACGCGCTCCCCGCTGGGGGTCCATTTTGACTGGCCAAAATGGACGAAAAGCCACTTAGGGCGTTCCCCCCTAAGTACCCCCCTGGGGTACGAGGCTGGAACTGCGTCATGCCTAGGTTCGGCCCGTGACTCTTGCTGTGGCTCCTGGTACTGCCACCACACCAGGTTACCCTGGGCAGCTGGCCCTATGGCTGGGTGCTTTCCACCTCCGGGCCTACCTTGGCCAAGCGGCGTTCCCGCCGCCGGGAGCCTGGCCCCCGGCAACTGGGAACAGTTGCACACCAGGGTAAGGCCCTGGCAGTAGAAGTACCATCGACAGAGGAGCAGGCACGCCCCATAGAATGCCTACGCCATCTATGTGACAGGAACCAGTCCAGGGGCGAAAAGAGGAGCACGCAGGGATAGCCAGTACCGCGGGGTGGATTCCACAAGGCGGGGGAAGGCCCCGCCTTTGGTGGGTCTTTGGTGACTTTCTGCCCAATCAGAAAGTCACCCCAGCGGAGCGTCCCCACCGGGGGCGCTGGTCTGCGCCTGAGAAATCGGAGAAGAGAAAACTCTCTTCTCTCCCGGGGGAGAAAACAGAAATACAACAATGGCCTGCCGTGGACTTCCACAGCAGGCCATCGCATTGTTAATGTTTCTGTGGGGTGTAAGCCACAACCGTACGGCGGTTGGGCTCGGTGCCGGTGGAATAGGTGCTCACACCAGCCACATCCTGGAGGGCGGCGTGGATGACATGACGCTCGTAGGCGTTCATGGCCTCCAGGGTGATGTTGCGGCGGTACTTGACCACCTTGGCTGCGGTCTTGTGGGCCAGCCGCTGGAGGGCCTCCTCCCGGCGGGCACGATACCCCTCGGCATCCACATGGATGCGCACCCGGTGGCTGCGGCCCCGGTTGACCACGTAGCCGGTGAGCTGCTGGATGGCGTCCAGGGTCTCGCCCCGGTGGCCAATGAGGGCGCCCATATTCTCGCCCTCCAGCACCACCTGGTAGGTGTCCCCGTCCCGGGTCACCCGGGACGTGGCCTCCACACCCATCTGGGCGAACAGGCCGGACTGGAAGCGGATGATGCCCTGAGCCACCTCATCGTCCACAACTTCCACCACAGGTGTGGAAGTCTGGGCGGGCTGCTCCTCTACAGGCTGGGGTGCCACCACGGGCACCACCTTCTCCTCCACCACAGGGGCGGCGGGGGCAGGGGCGGGCTCCTCTCCCACCACCGGGGCCTCACCGGGGGCCTCGGAGGTGGGGTTTACCTTGGGGGGCACCGAACCGATGCCCAAAAAGCCGGGCTTCCCGCGGTCGGAAACCCCCAG
>NZ_SJOS01000097.1:0-1570 GCF_012027765.1 Pseudoflavonifractor sp. SW1122
CAGCCTGTCGAAAAAGGTCACCTTTTGGTGGCCTTTTTCTCGTATTGAGAGAGAAAATGCGGTATAATGGTGTAGGGTGATAAAAATGCTGGTAAAGAACGCAGAAAATCGAGAGCAGCTGGAATTTGTAAGTTTGGAGAACATGGTCCCGCAGGATCACTTGCTGCGGAAAATCGACGACGCCATCGACTTCAAGAAAATCTACGAATTTGTGGAGGATCTGTATTGCGAGGACAACGGCCGGCCCAGCGTTGACCCGGTGGTGCTGTTCAAGATCGTGTTGATCCAGCATATCTATGGAATTTCTTCCCTACGCCGAACCCTGGAGGAAGTGAGCATGAATCTGGCATACCGGTGGTTCATTGGATATCCGCTGAATGAAGCGGTACCGCACTTCTCCACAGTGAGCTACAACTTCAAGCACCGATTCAACCACGCCACGGTGGAATATGTGTTCCGCTGGGTGTTGAAAGCAGCCGCAGAGGAAGGATATCTGGACACAGAAGCGATTTTTGTGGACGGAACCCACATTAAGGCAAGTGCTAATCTGAAAAAGCAGGCCAAAAAGGCGGTCCCCAAGCAGGCAAAGCGGTACGCAAAAGAGCTGTTCGATGAAGTGAACAAGGACCGGGAGGAACACGGGAAAAAGCCCTTTTCCGATGACAGCGACAAAAAGCCGCCGGAGGAGAAGGAAACGGTGGTGTCCACCACCGACCCGGAAAGCGGTGTATTCCACAAGGGGGAGCACAAAAAGTGCTTTGCCTACGAAGCGCACACAGCATGTGACAAGCACAATTTTGTTGTTGGTGTTCACGTCACTCCCGGCAATATCCACGACAGTGTAGCCTTTGATCCTCTGTACGATGAAGTATGCCAGTATTACCCCGAGCACAAAACCGTGGTGGCGGACAGCGCCTACAAAACCCCCTGGATCTGCAAGAGAATCTTCGACAGCGGCCGCGTTCTTTCCACCTGCTATACCCGCCCCAAGACCAAAGGAAACGGCCACCCCTGGTGGGCCTATGTGTATGACGAATACTTTGACGATGTGATCTGTCCGGAATACCGTGCGCTGCATTATTCCACCACAAACCGGGAGGGCTACCGGGAATACAAAAGCCGAGGCTATCTTTGCAAGAGCTGTCCCACCAGAGGGATGTGCACCGAGAACGCCAAGTGCGAGAAAACAGTCTTGCGCCATGTCTGGCAGGACTATGTGGAGATGGCAGAGCACGTGCGGCATATGGCGGTGTACAAAGAACTGTACCGGCTGCGAAAAGAGAAGATTGAGCGTGTGTTTGCCGATGCGAAGGAAAAACACGGGATGCGTTACACGCAGTACAGAGGCTTGGCCCAGGTGACAAACTGGGTGAAGCTTAAATTTGCTGCCATGAATCTGAAAAAGCTGGCCATTTGGAAATGGAATGGCCGCCATCCGGCGCCGGATGGCGGAAAACAAACAGGATGGGGGAAAAGTGTAGCTGCTGTTTTGATGCTTTTTCCGTTTCCGCTTTCGTTTCCAAGCAAAAAACCTGCTCTGGCTTAATTGCCGGAGCAGGTTTTTCTACAG
>NZ_SJOS01000099.1:0-1046 GCF_012027765.1 Pseudoflavonifractor sp. SW1122
ACCACCGCTGTCACCGAGGGCGAGTCCTTCACCCTCACCATCACTCCCGACGCCTACTATCATGTGGAGTCCGTGGTGGTCAACGGTGAGACCGTCACCGTCACCGACAACACCTACACCCTGGACAGCGTCACCAGCGAGACCACCATCGAAGTGACCTTCGCTCCCGACGTCACCCGCGACGACCTCCAGGCTCTGGTGGACGCCGCCGACGGCAAGGTGGGCGAGTGGTACACCAGCGGCTGGGATGCCTACGCCAAGGCCATTGCCGACGCCACCGAGCTGCTGAAGGAGGAGAACCCCTCCGTCTCCGCTCTGGGCGAGGCCAAGACCGCCATCGAGACCGCTCTGGCCGCTCTGGTGGAGCGTGAGCAGTACACCACCGAAGATCCCTTCTACTTCCCCAACGAGAAGGGCGTGTCCGTGACTCTGGAAGCTGAGTTTGCTCAGCTGCACAACGTGGAGCTGGCCTCCGACGGCCAGTGGGCTCTGTGTGTGGCCGAGGCCGACTGGGCCAGCCACGGCGAGTTCATCAACTGCCTGAACCAGCAGGACACCATCTCCTTCCCCTATGAGGCCAAGACTGCTGGTACCTACACCGTCACCGCCACCTACCGCAGCGGCGACACCAACAACTCCCTGGCCTGGAGCGAGCCCGACGGCAAGATTGCCTCCGGCACCGTCTCCGCTGGTGCTGGCGACAGCGCCACTCAGACCCACACCGTCACCTTCGAGATCGAGATCACCGAGGCCGGCGCCGGCACTCTGGTGTTCACCGGTCCCGACAAGAAGTCTCCCCAGCTGGACAAGCTGGTCATCGAGCTCAAGGAGGCCGCTGAGCCCCAGCCCGAGGAGTACACCGTCACCGTGAACACCCAGGGCGAGGGCACCGCTACCGCCGAGCCCACCACCGCCACTGCTGGCACCACCGTGACCCTGACTCAGACCGCTGCTGAGGGCTGGCACTTCGTGGAGTGGCAGAGCGAGACCGTCACCGTCACCGATAACACCTTCGTGATGCCCGAGGGCAACGTCACCGTCACCGC